>JAISQR010000559.1 GCA_031274035.1 Treponema sp.
TAGTATAAATATTCATATTTATGAATATTTATACCTTGCAAACTCCGAAAGCATGCCCATTGATCGGGATTTTTTGCATATTCATGCAAAAAATCCACAAGTGCAACAGGCTGCTAGTACCTAGTCAGTATTGTATATGTGGATACCCCAGAAGAATTTTAACCACTGACCACACGGACCATTGCTTCGATAACCTATCCTAAATCTACAGGAACCCCCATAATTTGTGAGGTTTAGGGTAGAAGAAGCTACGATTTCAGACGAAAAGTCCGTGTCGTCTGTGTCGTCCGTGGTTAAACCTATTGATTTGACTTAATCAAGGTACTAGTCTTCCCCAAAAACAATAGCGGTAAAAGTACAGAGTTTAGCCCCCGGCGCCTGGTAAGAACCTTCCTGCAAACCGGCCTTGGTGCAGATATAGCTGAGGTATTCGTCCAGATCCCAGCCCTGCTCTACCGGAACCTGGGGGAGCAGCACGCCCGACCTTCCCTGATAGTTAAGGTAGAGCCCGTGAACGCCTACCTTGACGGAACGGGGATCGGAACACTCTTCCATAGAGGATAACACGGAAATCTCGATCTTGATACGGCTAAGTTCCTGCTTTGTTAGGGGCGGAAAGCGGGGATCGCTAAAGGCTGCTTCGATTGCCATTAAGCGGATCGTCTTTTGCAGGGGTTCGGACGCATCCATTCTGCCTATGCAGCCCCGCAGTTCTTTACCGGCATGCAGAGTAACAAAGGCGCCGCAGGGCATAAGTAAAGCGGACATCCCTCCGAAAAGAGAGCTCAAAAGCTGGGGATCCCTAAAATACTCCGGCCTGCGCCCTTCCAGTTTAGCGGCGATAGTCTCCCGCGCATCGGCCAGCAGGCTTTTCCGTTCTAACGGAGTGAGAGTAAAATCAGCAGTTACTGTCATAATACAAATTCCTTGTTCAACTAAATTTTTTCGCCCGCATCTTCCGTGGCGCTTTTAAGGTGATCCCGCCTGTGTCCCAGGTACTGCAAGACCGTAACCAGACCGATAAAACTAAAACCGATAATATCAGTTACAAGACCCGGGTAGATAAGGCAAAGACCTCCGACTACCGCCATAAGGCGCTCAATAAGACTGGTATGTTTAAACATATACCCTTCAAGTCCGACGGCAAGACCGAACATACCTATACACGAAGTAAAGACAATTTGGATAACTTCTAAAACGGTAGTATCTATCAATAGCATAGAGGGGCTGAACACAAAGATGTAGGGGATAAGGAATGCGGTAATGGCAAGCCGCGTCGCGGTAACTCCTGTTTTGATAGGATTGGAATTGGCAATAGCCGCCCCCGCGTATGCCGCCAGGGCCACGGGCGGGGTAATATCCGCTACAATACCGAAGTAAAACACGAACATGTGGGCAGCCATAAGCGGTACAGGGTAGCCTATCACCTCGCCTGCCTTAATCACCATAGGGGCGGTAATAGTCGCCATGATGATATAGTTAGCGGTTGTAGGAATACCCATCCCAAGTATAAGACAGGAGAACATAGTGATTATAAGGGCGATGAGCAGGTTCGTATGGGTGATGGTAAAGACAGGCAGAGTAATTACATTGGTAAGCATCCCGACTAATTCCTGACCAAGACCGGAAAGGGATACTATGCCTACCACGATACCCGCAACGGCGCAGGCCATTGAAACGCCGATTGTATTCCGCGAACCCGCGGCAAGGGCTTCGGCAAACGAAGCCGGATTGAAGCGGGTATCCTTGCGGAACATGCTCACCACAATTGCGGTTAGTATAGCAAAACAGGCGGCATAGGCAGGGGTAAAGCCCGTACTCATCAGGAAAACCAGAACGATGACCGGCAGGAAAAGATACCCTTTAACAAAGAGCAGTTTTCCGAAATGAGGTATGGATTCTTTAGGCAGCCCCTTGAGGCCCAGTTTTTTGGCTTCAAAGTGGATCATAAGGAAAATGCCGGTAAAGTACAGGGCCGCGGGCAGTATTGCCGAGACTGCAATAACCGCATAAGGAATATCGGTCATTTCGGCCATAAGAAAGGCCGCGGCTCCCATAATGGGCGGCATGATCTGTCCGCCCGTCGACGCGGACGCTTCCACCGCGGCGGCAAACTCCGGTTTGTAGCCGATCTTCTTCATAATAGGGATAGTAACGCTGCCTGAACCGACGGTATTGGCAACGGAACTTCCCGAATACATACCTTCCAACGCGCTTGCGATAACCGCCACCTTAGCCGGGCCGCCGGAGGCAAAACCTGCAATGGAATTTGCCAAATCGATAAAAAAGCCCGCAATGCCGGATTTTTCAAGAAAAGCCGCCAAAAAAATGAAGAGGACAATAAAGGTTGAACACACCCCAATAGGCGTACCGATGATCCCGTCAGTCGTGTAAAAAAGATGATGAACAATACGCCTGAGAGAAAAACCGCGTATAAAGGCAAAAGAGATAAACGCGCCGGCGACGATCAAAATAGGGACGCCGACAACCCTCCGGCATAGTTCAGCCAGGATAAGAGTTCCTATAATGCCGAAAACAATGTCCATGGGCTGAAGCATGATAGCCCGCGCAATAATCGTCTGAAAATTCACCGCATAATAGAAGAAGGACACTCCGCCAAGAACAGCCAGGATAATATCATACCACGGCACATAGTTTTCACGTTTTGTCATACCCTTCTGCGCCGGATAGAGCAGGTATCCGATAAAGATGAGTATGCCCAGAAACGCGGTCCTCCGTACCTGTTCCGGCAGTGTAATAAACAACGTTACCATGAATACATAGGCGGTAAAGAGGAGCAGGAGAACCTTTATTATAATAGAGGGAATGCCGGTAAACCGGCGTATATTTGATTCCCGATCAAACTGGGCAATGAGTTTTTCAGCATCTTCGCTACTGAGTATTTGAACATGATCATGCGCCGTCTGTGCCATTCTATCACTCCTCTCTATAATTTACTGATATAAATTCTAATACGGGCATTTTTCCCACATAGATCCCGCAAACTGATCTTTTCATTTTTTATTGTCAGAATATGATCCGATACAGTCCCCACGATATAGTTAAGTTCCCGGTATGATTGACTAAAACCGGTAATAACCAGCGCGTCTCCCTCGCGGCTCAAGGTCTGCCCCGGTTCCAGATCGCTGGGCATACCCGCCCCGTAAGAGAAAAATTTGGCGGCAACAGGCCGCAACTGGTTTTTCTCTACCCTAAAAATATCCGTAACAGGGGAATTATTCACCGAATGAATAAATTCAATCTCGAATTCACTGCCGTTTTGTACCGGCCGACGCGCGTAAATTTTACCGGAAACAGCATCGCTTATACAAAGCTGACGAGGCGGCAGGACAATAAAAACCCCTCCGCATATAACAAGCAGAATCAGTAAGAGATTAAAGGCAAGGCCGTACCACCAACGCAACCTCAAACAGCTAACCTTAAAGAAAAACTACCCCTTGCAAACAACAAGGATCTGATTTTGAGATATTGAAGTTCTTGCAATGGAAACAAAGTTTCCGTCTACCCCGGCGCCAAACTACATTCCGCCTTGTACTAACGGTACTCACATACGGTTTTCAAATCGATCTGTCCATAAAACCTTGTTTACGGACAGATCGATTTACTTTCCCCTCGTTTCATACTAAAACGATACGCAATACATAAAAAATTATCCCAGTCAAGTCAATGTTGACCCTACTTAACTCCGATCTCCCTAAAATACCTGTCAGCGCCTGCATGGAAGGGTACGGAAATACCGGATACCGCATAGGATGTTGAAATTTCATTGCCCTTGGTATGGGCCTTGATAATATCGTCTCTGCTTTCAAAGAAAGTCTTGGTAAGCTGGTATACTGTATCTTCGCTGAGTTTCTTGCTGACAATAAAGGTAGCTTTTACCGCTACGGTTTTGATTTCACCGGCCTGGCCCCGGTACGATCCGGCGGAAATCGGATACTGGGTATAGAAAGGATACTTCTGCTGGAGGGCCGCAACATGGGCATCGTCAACATCAAGCACCACAATATCCTTGGTGATAGCCAGATCAACAATAGCCGGGGTAGGCGCGCCGGCAACACAGAAGAACGCGTCGATCTTGTTATCCTTAAGGGCGTCGGCAGACGCACCAAAACTCAGATTCTGTTTGTTAATATCGTTAAAGGTAATATCATAGGCTTCAAGTATCTGCCGTGCGTTGAATTCTGTACCGCTTCCCGCGTCCCCAACGGATACATTCTTCCCCTTGAGATCCGCGATAGTCCTGATACCGGCGCCAGGATTCGCCACAACTTGACATACTTCGGCATAGACGGCGGCCATAGCCGCAAAATCCTGAATCACCTCGCCTGCAAAAAGGTCTGTGCCTTTGTAGGCATAATCCATAACATCGTTCTGAACCAAAGCCAGTTCAACTTCACCCGCGGCGATAAGCTGGATATTCGCCTTGGAGGCGCCGGTTGACTGAATAGTGATAGGGATGCCGGTCTTTTCCTGCAATATCTGCCCAACTGCCGAACCAAATGCGTAGTAGGTGCCGGTATTACCGCCGGTAGCCATCCTAACCTGCTGCTGAGAAGCCCTGGCCCAAAGGCCCAAACTCATCGCCGTCATCAGAAAAACCGCAATTACAGCAATTTTCGTTGATTTCATCTTTGTTCTCCTTTAAGAATGTAAATTTTCGATATTAAATCATACTAATATCAGTTTATAAGAATATTATCTTTATACGAATATATTCAATACCCTATATAAAAAAAATTAACAAAATTTTGAAAAAACAGTAAAAAAAACATAAAAAGAGCCGGTTTCTGCGTCTTATCCTAAAACCGCAGCCTGAGACCTCCGCGCCCTGGGGTTTGCAAGGTATAATCGAACCGGAGGTTCGATGGGAGTTTGCAAGGTATAAATTTGCGCAAAGCCCCACAAACTGCTAGAAGAATTCTATTACAGATGCTATACTATTAATTATGAAGTATGAATTTCCGCATCGTTTATCCGTCGTAGCGGTTCTTGTGTTTGTCTTCTCTGTTGTTCCCCTTAATGCCGATTCTTTCTGGGGAAATATTTCCTGGTCATTCCGCGGTTCCATACTGATCATGCCGGAGGATAACGGCCTGGAATCGGATCCTACGCCGGTTTTACCTGTTTTCGGTCTTGCCGCCGCCTTTCCGCTTCCCATAAGCATTCCCTTTCCGTTTACTAATTCGGCCTCACTGGAGACATCGCTGGATCTTTACTATAATAATTACGGCTACTCGTATTCCCTACAAAGAACTATTCCCCTTGCCATAGAGAACCGTTGGACCCAGGTTTTGGGTTTTGTTTTGGGCATTCATTTCTTGTCAAACATCCCCATCAATAGTCTTTTGAATATTCGGGTGTCGGGCGGTTTTGCGGCGGATATGAGGCTCTGCCTTATTGCAGCGGATCTGAACGACTTTGAAATGGACCAAGCCGCAGAACAGACCGAAGCTGTTACAAACTACTTCTGGGGGTCAGGCCGCTGGTTGCTGCCGGTGATGGGAACCGGATTAGACATTAGTCTTAATGAAAAATTCCTTCTGGGCCTGGATCTGCGGGTATGGTTCCCCCTCTATAGGCTCTGGACCGGCGAAGAGGTTCCCTTCATTGAAGGCTGGCGTTTCGGCGCCGGTTTTAAGCTGACAGTACGCTGATAGGGTTCAAGATGCCGGATAATCGGGATTTTTTGCTCAGTGTGCCTGCGGCTCACCTTCGTGCAAAAAATCCCGATCAAGGGGCATGTTCTACTCTTCGAGCATTCGGAGTGTGCAAGGTATAATCGAATCTCCGGTTTGCATCCATAAAATGGACGCATCGGGAAGGTAGAGATTCCGTTTCCGATGTTTCCGAACACACCAATCGTTTTCTATATTGTTCCCGCACAGAAAAAGTCATCATATAGAGAATCTCAGGGATAGGCGGGTAGGAACTTCGACCTGCCGGTTAGCAGATTGAACGTTTTCGTTGGGCCTACACCTCGCTGGATTTTTTCCGTCAACATGCCGCGAACCTTCGGTTCGACGCATGATTTTTTTCGGCGGCGGCCTGAAGGTTTAATCTGCAACGGCGGCCTTTATGGGGCCTACACCGTGCTGGATTTTTTCCGTCAACATGCTGACGCATGATTTTTTTCGGTGAGATTGAAAATTACCGGAATTTGCAATATATTTAAATTATCATGGAGTATGACCTTTGGGTCATTAGGTTTTTCTGACGAAGGGAGTAAAAATGCCTACTGTGGTGAATGGACCGGCATATTATATGCAGCAATACGGCGATCAGAGTATTGCCTGTAACCAATATGCCCTTGGCAAGTTGGGTGTGGATCAGACCAACTGTTCCCTAAAAATTGAAGATTACGTTATCTCCTGCGCACCCTTTCAGCTTGGGTTCAAACGATCCATCTTTCTTGCCTACCTGTCAAAGCAGGAATTGACTTTTTTTAACCGCTATATCAATGGTTTTGTAGGGCTTTCCATAGCTTTTGCTTCGGGACGCAAGAGCGGCGAGTCGCTTAAATTCTTTATCCGTTGTAACCTGACTACGCTGGGACAGATGAAGGGTAGGGAGAATGTCGGGCTTTTTGTGGTGGATTACAAGAATACCCTGGATGAACTGACCGTTCTGCTTGGCGCCTATCTGGAAAACCAAAAACATCTCCATGCCCAGTATGAAAAGTATGGGGACACCACTATCAAAATTACGGCCGATGTTGCCAAGGCTATGGGGTATAATATGTATTGTACCATTACAGAACCTACTATGGGTGAAAAGCGCATACAGATATTCAGTCTGAGTTCCAAGACAATAGAACATCTGGAGGCTGCCGGAGCGCCGGTGCGTAATCTGGGAAGTCCCGCCGCTTATCAGCTCTATTTCAAAAAATTCCGTATTTCGGCAGCCGGAACCATTACCGAAGCAGTCAAGCTGCCTCAAGGGATAGTAAAGACGACCGCGAAACTGGCCTTTAGTCCGGAACTGGTGGAAATTATTGACGATTATTACGTACTGTGCAATAATTCCAGCCAGGAACCGGGCAAACATTCGTAATTTCAGGATATATAAAGTATAAGGCATCACTAAAAACTAATTTTTAGCGGTCTTCTTATCCTATACTCAAAGCCTCTTGGTTCTGAAAACCTCATATTTTAGGGAGATTGTATGGCAGCTTATATTGAACCCCGGATACTCAAGGGATTCCGTGATTTCCTTCCCGCGCAGGAGATAGAGCGGCGGAATTTAACGGAAAAAATTGAAGAAAGTTTCCGTTCTTTTGGTTTTGTCCCTATAGATACGCCGGCCTTGGAGTATACGGAGATACTCCTGGGAAAAGGCGGCGGAGAAACGGAGAAGCAGGTTTACCGCTTCCAGGACGCGGGGGGCCGCGACATTGCCCTCCGTTTTGATCTGACCGTTCCCTTTGCCCGTTTTATCGCCGGACATCGAAGCGAACTTACCCTTCCCTTTAAACGCTACCATATCGCCAAAGTTTGGCGCGGCGAAAATACCCAGAGAGGCCGCTACCGGGAATTTACCCAGTGCGATTTTGACATTGTGGGGAGCGGAAGTCCGGCTGCCGATTTTGAGATACTCCTTATGATACAGGCCGCTCTTTCCGCTGCCGGCGCGGGAACTATTAAGATACGGCTTAATCACCGGGGGCTTTTTAACCGCTTCCTTGCCTATATAGACGCGGCGGAACATTCAACGGAAATTCTGCGTACCGTAGATAAACTTGCCAAGATAGGCAGAGCTGAGACGGCATCCCTCCTGCAAGAAATTATCGGAAAGGACAAGGCCGAAAAAACGCTTGAATTTATCGAAGCAGGCGCCGGTGATAACCCGTTAGCATTTGAAGATACCCTTAACCTGATAGAAAAAGCGGCCGGAGGACCCTGCCCTGAAGCGGAACGGCTCCGTATTATACGCCGTTTTATGATGGATACCGGAACGGAGGGCTTTTTTATACTGGATCCTTCCATTACAAGGGGCCTTGACTACTATACCGGCATAGTCTTTGAAACCTTTCTCGACGCCCTTCCTGAAATAGGATCGGTCTGTTCCGGCGGGCGTTATGATAATCTGGCAGGGCTCTATTCAAAGGAAAATATCAGCGGCGTGGGGGCTTCTATCGGCCTTGACCGGCTTATTGCCGCTCTGGAAGCCCTGGGTAAAAGTGCGGCGGAGAAATCGTATAGCGCGCTCATAATCGCCTGCACCGACGAGATGCTCTCGGGGGCTTACCAGGCTCTGGCAAACCGGTTCCGTGTACGGGGTATAGCCTGCGAAGTACTCTTTGAAGCAGGGAAAGTTTCGGACGGAAAGGCCCTAACCAAACAGTATATACTTGCGGAAAAGAAGGGGGCAAAATGGCTGGCCGTTCCCGGCAGCAATGTTCTTTCAGACCCCCTTACCCTGCGGAACCTTGAAAAACGAGAGAACAGCGAAGGCGTCAGTTTTGACGAGGCCGCAGCAATTATTGAACAAAGCTAGGAGCCTGTGGGGCTTTGGAGGGATCGACACGCCGCCGCCTCTTCCGGTAAAATTCCCCTATGAGTACACGACTGGTAAACATAGACCGGGAAACCCCCATGTTCTTCCCGCCG
>JAISQR010000430.1 GCA_031274035.1 Treponema sp.
GAGCCGATAGAGGCGGCGGTATGGGAATGAACAATGCCCCGGCCCCCGAAGGGGGTGGCGTGGTTTTTGCGCGGCGCTCACCGCCGCATAAGCAAAAACCATGACAAGGGGTTTACGGATTGAATGCCCCAGTATGGGGAGAAATGCGGCGGTTGACGGAGGTTAATGATTTGGAAAAATTGCGGAGCAATTTTTACTTCTTACTCTTGGGGGCGTTGCGGGGGTATCCCCCGCAGAGGGGGTAGCGTAAGACTTGCCGCTTTTGCGTCAAAGTCTGCCCTGCGAAGCAGGAATAATGCGGCAAGGCTGGAGCGTGGGGGAGACTTCCCCCACATTCTTTATAGAGGGGTTATTTGTATTGGCGCAGTAAGTCTACGATTTCATCCGGGTTTTGGGCGGCAAGGATTTTTAAGCGGAGGGTATCATCGCTGAGGACGGCGGTTATGGCAAGAAGGAATTCGTAAAGGGGTTTTGCCTTAGCGGGCGGGGCAAGGGAAAGAATGATTATGCGGGCTTTGTCATCGAGGGGGGAGTCGAAGTCGAGGCCTGATTTTTTTATGCCGATGCCGATTGTTAATTTTTTAACGGCGGCTGTTTTGGCGTGGGGTATTGGCTATGCTGTTTGGTATGGCGGTGGTCATGGCCTGTTCACGGTTTAGTAGATCTTTTAGGGCTGAGTCCCGGTTTGATAGTTTTCCTTGACTTGCTAACATATCAAGTAATTCGTCGATGGCGGCTTCCTTTGTTTTGCCTTTTAGGTATAGAAGTATATGATCGGGCAATATTATTGAGAATAGGTGTTTGTTGGTTTTTGTTTTTACGTCAAAAATGTCAGGCATCGGGCCGGTTTTATTCATCAGATTGTTATGCCATAAAAACCCGGCCTGCCTTGGGTTATCCATGGTGATTGAGGATATAATCACCGTGGATACAAGGCCTGACCGAATAAAATTCCACGAATGTTAAAGTTTAAAAATCCTCAACCTGCCACCGTACAGTCGGCTTGTCGCCCCGCCACTCAATCGGCAGCCAACAGCTCCTCACCGGTGTTGACGACAGCCTGTCGCCGGAACCATGAGCACTGCTATTCAAATGAAACAGCCTTGCCTCCAGCGGAGGATTCCCATACAGCGTCCATCACCTGAAGCACCCGGTGGGTTTCCGCGATTTTGACAAGAAATTTCTCCCTCCCCCGATAAGCCTCAATGAAGTTCGTGAAGTAGTCTTCATGCTTTGTAGCGGCGATGGCCGCATCTTCCGTCACAATAACTCCCGGGGGAGGAGGACCAAAAGAACGGGTTGGACCCGCAGCGGTCATGGTATGCACGGTCCCCACATTGGTCAACAGCCGGGTCGTCCGACATATTTTCCCCTCCGGCTTAAAACCGTCTACATACAGAGAACCCTTGTTTCCGCCCACAAACCAGTGCCGTTCAAACCACTTGTCCTTATCGGACAAATAATAGGTTCCCAGCTCGATTTCACCCATGATACCGTTTTCAAACCGCAGAAGTATTTTAAAATAGTCATCTACTTCTTTGTTGATAACATTGCGTATATCGGCATATACGGTTTTAATCTTCCCGCTGATCATCCAAAGCATCTGGTCGATAAGGTGGACACCCCAATCGTAGAGCATGCCGCCGCCTTCACTTTTGAACACATGCCAGTCGTGCATATTGCCGTTGAAACCGTATAAACCTGTTTTTACCGTATAAATATCCCCCAAGGTTCCGGAATCGTAAACGGATTTTACGGTACGGAAATCGGGATCAAAGCGCCGCTGGTGATGTACTGTGAACCGGACCGAATGGGTTCTACATTCACGTTCCATATCGTCCAGTTCTTTAAGGCTCATGGCTACGGGTTTTTCACAAAGTATGTCTTTACCCGCCCTGGCAGCCTCAAGGACAAGCTCGTGGTGCGCCTTATTATTCGCCGCGATAAGGACGACCTGCACATCGGTATCTTTGATAAGGCGGCTGGGATCGGTATACCGTTTTATCCCTTCCCCTACATCCTCAAGCTGTGCGGGGTCAATATCGGCGATAGCCGTAACCCTTACGCCCTCCATCCCCGTCAACATTCTTTCATGGGTATGCCCCATAAAACCATGCCCAATAATGCCAAAGTTAATAGCCATTATCAACACTCCCTAAAAAATAGATTTATATTCCGTTGGCAGCCACTCTTACGTAATGGCTCCCAGTTTCAACACGGCCTCGCCGCTCCACTGGAAAGGCAGATAATAGGTACGCAGGCTGTACTTGAAATAGACATCATGTTTCTTGTCTTCATCCAGGCCTCCGGGCAGGTCCACAATTACCGTGGCCAGGTGTCCGTAGTTCCAGTAGAACGCGGTTACCGATGCCATCTTGGCAAACATAAATACTTCTCCGTCTATCTCAAAGCTGATCTTTTCTGTGCCATAGGAAACACCATCAATCTTGACTTCCACATTTTCAACCAGGCAGAGGGGTACGCCGCGGTAATAGGAGCTGCGGGCATACAGTTCAATGCCGGTGATCTCCCCCTTCGCGTTCTTCCGGTTCTTAAAGCCCTTGCTGGAGAGGCACTGAATATCCTCAGCAGGAGGTCTGGCTTCCACATCGGGGAATGAGGGATAGCTTGATCCAAGATATGTATCAAGCATTTTCTGAAAACGGCGCTGCGGCTCAAAGGGATCCTGGCCTGGTTTTAAGCCCCCCTCAAATTCTGCGGAAATATATCCATCGTAACCGGCCTTCACAAACACCGGCAGCACATCTTTGTAATTGATCTGCGTTTCTACGTTATTTTCATCCATTTCCCAGAATTTACCGTGGACATGAATAACCAGAGGCATTAATTCCTCTAATTCTTTTGGGTCATGTTTTTCAACATAACTGAACATGCCCATGGCCCGGCGGGTCGCCTCATCAGAGGCTTCTTTCATCTGTTTAAGACACAGGGCCCGGTAATCGGCAAGAGACTCCTGCTCAAAAGCCTTTTTCATGTCATTTATTTTTTCTTCGCTCAACCCTGCCCTTCGTGCAGCAAAAACTGACATGTGGTTATCAAGAAGCCGGGTCTGGAACATGCTCATATCGGGAATGATTCCAAGATAGGGGGAATTGACCTGCTTGATAATGTTTATCAGATCCTGAATCACCGGCAGCACCCAGGAAGAAGCGCCGCTGTGAATTTCAACGCCCAACTTGACACCGTAATCTTCGCATACAGGGGCGGCAAGCCTGAACAATTCAGGATTGAAGGTACCGCCGATGCGGATAATCGGGCAATTGATGGCCGCGGCGAATTTAACGTGATTTTCAATAATTCTGGCCCCCTCTCTAAGGGTCAGCTCCCGGCCTTTGAACATGGTTTTGTCCACAAAGAAGTCGTGGGCTACGGTTTTGGTACCGTAACGCCACATCATCTTTTGCCAGACTTCATTGTCCTCCCGGTTTACCTCGGGACACTCCCGAAAGAAGAGCTGTCCTAAAAGCTCTACCCCGGTAATCCCCAGATTCACTATCTTACCGATACATTCGTCCCAGGTGAGGCGTCCTTCACTCACCAGTTCTTTGAAGCTGTAAATGGTTACCCCTCTTTTAATGTAATTACTCATACTCTTACCTCCAAAAATATTATTATCCACACTCCGGCTTATTTTATTTTGCACCATTTGTGGAACTCATACCTGATGAACCCGAATGATAAAATGGACGACATGGCATCCGAAATGGGGAAGGCAAAGAATACACCCTCTATCGCCTTCCCGCCCAGGGCCTGCCACACCAGGGGCAGCAGGAAAAGGCAGGGAATAAAAAACAGTATCTGCCGCGAAAGACTCACAATGGTTCCCTGTACCGGCTTGCCTATGGCCTGGAAAAATTGACCCCCCATCATCTGAAAGGCGACAATGGGGAACATCATCACCGTAATCCGAATCGTCCTGATGGTAAGTTCCCGCAAGATCCCCCGGTCCCGGCTGAACAGACCAAAACAGAGGCCCGGAACAAGTTCCGCCGTCAGGAAACCGAGCGTCAGCAGACAAGCGCCGGCCAGAAGCGAAAGTTTGAAACAGCGCCTTACCCGGTCGTATTGTTTCGCCCCGTAGTTGAAACCAAGAATGGGCTGTGCCCCCTGCCCGATGCCCTGGATCGGCATCATCACCAGGGTTATCATGCTAAAGGTGATCGTCATCGCCGTTAGGGCTTCATCCCCGCCGTATAGTATGATCTGGTTATTCTGTACAATGCCGACAATACTCATGGACAGCATCATAACAGAGGGGCCAAAACCCAGGGCCATGATCTTGCCGCTTAAAGAAAGCGTAGGTATCATCTTTTTGAGGCGGAAGCGCAGCCCCGTCATGGGCGAATTAAAGTAAGCGATGATCAAAAGCCAGGTTACGGCCTGGGAAATGATGGTCGCCCATGCCGCCCCGGCAACCCCCATCTTAAGGCCGAATATAAAAATAGGATCAAGGATGATATTGGCGACGGCTCCGGCCAATTGGACAAGCATTGATGTTTTGGGACGCCCATCGGATCTGATAAGGTGGGTGAGCCCCGCTCCCATACAGTGAACCGGCACTCCATACTGAATAATGGTAAGGTAGGTTTTCGCATAGGGGTATATTTGTTCGCTCACATTCATGACCTTTACCAGCAGGGTTTCCATGAATAGGAACGTAACCGTCATACCAATAGCGCCCAGGAAAAAAAGCAGGGCAATGGTGTGGCCCATTATTTTTTCAACCTCATCCCGTCTGCCTTCCCCCAGACGGATAGCGAACAACGAATTGGCGCCTACGCCGATAAGCACCCCCATGGATCCGGCGAACAGCATGATCGGCATCACTAGGCCGATGCCGGCAATGGCCAGGGGATCTACACCCTGTCCAATGTAGATACGGTCCACAACATTGTAGACCGCGTTTACAACCATCCCCACCACCGCGGGTATTGAAAAATCCAGAAGCAGTTTGTTGATGCTGTCGGTGCCCAGGCGATCGCTCGCCTGGGCCGGTCTATGTGCGTCTTGCGCCATGTATACTCCCTGATTCGAAGTTCATTCTTTCACACCACCCAGGGTAATACCTTTGATAAAGAACCGCTGAAAAAACGGATACAGTACCATCACCGGAATCACGCCGATCACCGCCATAGCCATACGGACCCCAATAGTCGGAAGGTCTACCTGCACATTCGCCTCGTTACTGATCGATGCAAGAAATTTCGCGTTCGTCAAAATCCGGTTTAGGAGGTTTTGCAGGCTGAACAGCTTGGGATCGGTTAGGTAATACAAGCCGTTGGTCCAGTCATTCCAGTACCCAATGCCGACCATAAGCCCAATGGTAGCCATAATTGGGAGGGACAGGGGGACCACAATCGAAAAGTAGATTCTAAACTCCCCAGCGCCGTCAATTTTGGCGGCCTCGATCATCGCCGGGTGGATGTTTATCGAAAAATAGCTGCGCATCAGCATGATGCTAAAGCCGTTAAACAGCAGATTCGGGAAAATCAGGGCGAAGATCGTATTTTTTATCTGGAAAAGCTGGGACCACATCATATACGAGGCCACCAGGCCGCCGTTAAAAAGCATGGTAAAGAAGATCAAAAAGCTCACCACGCCCCGCCGCCTATAGTCCCGCCGCGAGATGGCGTAACCCAGCATGGGGGCGATAAGGAGGCTTAGGCTGGTCCCGATAACCGTAATAAACAACGTAACGGCATAGGCCCGGAATACATTCTCCCCATTGGTTCTGAACACATAGGTGTAGGCCCCCAGACTCCACTTCTTGGGGAAGAAAGAATAGCCGTCCACCAGGAGCGTCCCTTCATCGGTGAAGGAAGAGGTAAAGAGTAGTATAAAGGGCAGCAGCGCCGCCAGAGCCAGCATCAAAAGAATGATGTGAATGAATGTTTGAAAGACCCGGTCATTGAGTTTTTTAGACGCCATATCGCAGCTCCTTAGAACAGCGCACTGTCCCGGTCTATCTTTCGGACCAGGGCGTTGACCAGGGTAATAAGCACAAAACCTACGATGGCCTGGTAACTGGCCGCCGCCGAAGACATGGGAAGATTGTTGAGCTGCATAAGGCCCCGGTACACATAGGTATCAATCGTATTGGTGACGCTGAAGAGTTGTCCCGAATTCATCGGGACCTGGTAGAACAGGCCGAAGTCGGAGTAGAAGATCCGCCCTATTCCCAACAGGAGGAGCATCATCATGGTAGGTTTAATGCTGGGGATCGTAACGTGGAACACCTGTTTGAAACGGCCCACGCCGTCCACCGTAGCCGCCTCGTAGAGGTTCTTGTCAACGCTGACCACGGCGGAAAGGTAGATGATGGAATTGTAGCCAAGGCCCTTCCAAAGATAGACAAAGGTGAGCAAAAAGGGCCAGTATTTTGGTTCGCCGTAGAAATTGATTTCATTTCCTGGTCCTAGAATGGTCCGGTTGATAAAACCCGCCTCGCTGCTCAGGAAGGCCAGCACGATATAGGCTACAATGACAATGGAAAAAAGCTGGGGAAGCAGGATCAGGGTCTGGTATATCCTCTGCGCCGCCTTGGAGACGATCTCGCTTAACAGAATACCTACCGTCAGGCCAAGAATATTACCCAGGACAATGAACGTGAGGTTGTAGGCAAGCGTGTTCCGGGTAATGATAAAGGCGTCCCTGGTGGAGAACAGATACTTAAAGTTATCAAAACCCACCCAGTCGCTCATAAAAAGACCCTTGGCGTAATCGATCTTTTTAAAGGCGATAAGAACCCCGGCCATGGGAATATAGTTGTTTATAATGATGTAGAGCATCCCCGGAATGATCATCAGGTCCAGGGCCGTAAAGCGGCGGCCTTTGCCCAAACTGTTCATAGTGTATCTCACTTAAACCCCCGCGCCGGACAGCGCGGGGGAAGATGGGCGTCCCCGAACCGGGGACCTACTTTCCGGCTGCAGCTCTCCAGGCGTTAAGCTGCCGCTGGGCTTCGGCCACCAGTTTTTCCGCTCCCGCATCGTCAAGGGCCTTAAGGAACCGGGGGAGAACCTCCGCCGGATCAATCGCGCCGGAATTAAGGCCGGGGCCATACTCATTTATTACATTGGTTATGGCGGTCAGTTCAAGAGTCACCGGGGCCAAATCATAGGAAAATCCGAGGAGGGGGCTGGCCGGGGCTGCCTGGTTTTGCTTCAATGCCGTGGTCCTGAGGTCCGGTGGGTTTCCCTCCCAGGGGGGAACAAGGAACTGGTTTGCGCCCAGGAAATCCATCTGCCGGTAGGGTACGGTCTGGGCGGTAAGGCCCGGAGGATAGGCCGCTGTACCGTCGGCTTTTACGATATAATCCCGGCCCTCAATACCCCAGGTGAGGAGCCGTGAAAGGTCAGCCCGGGAGTAGAGCTGGTTGAGGAACTGTATCGCCGCCTCCCCTTCTTTTGAGTAGGAGGGCACACCCCAGGCAAATTTTGTCATAAGAGAAGTGGTAAGAGGGTTGTCATGAACATTTACCGCCCTGATCTGCTTACCCGTCTGGGCCGACTTTGCCGCCTCTATGCCAAGTTCGGAATCCATGAACCAAGAAAAACCTTTATTGCTTTTTACCAATTCTTCCGGCATTTCCTGATTTATCATGGCGTCCCGGTAAATATAGCCTTTTTGGTACCAGTCCCGTGCTTTGTATACCCGATCCCGAAAGGTATCGGTTTTAAAGTAGTTTACCACCTGCCAGGGGTTATTAAGAAACACATAGCTGACATTGTCCCCAAGAGATTCCATGTTGATATAGCCGGAGAAAGTCCCCAGGGGTGTCTCATAATTCATAACAGTACCTTCAACCTGGCCTACCAAAGGCGCCAGCGAGGGTTCCCCCGCCCGTACCTTTTGCAGGACAGCCTCGATATCGTCCATGCTCTTTAGCCCGTAGATATCAACACCGTATTTATCCAGCAGATCGGCCCGGGCCAGGTAATAATACGAATTAACCTTGTTAAAAAGCCCGGGGACCGCCATGAGTCTGCCGTTTACCTTAGTGCCCTCAAGGAAGTCGGGTATCACATTTTGCATGGTCCTGGAAAGATCCTGGCCATGCCGGGCCACGAGGTCGGTAATATCCATAAGCTGGTTTTGGGATACCATGTTGTTAAAACTGGTTACCGGTATGGAAACAAGTAGCAGCAGATCAATCTTCTCCTGACTTGCCAGCATCATGGGCAGGGTAGATGCCCAGCTACCCACTTCGACGATATTTAAATTGACGCGGATACCGTGGGGCGCCATAATCTCGTTGATGGCGCTCTCAACCTCCGGACGGCCCCGGGGCACCGGCCCCATGGAGGGAACCATAACCGTGATACTGCGCTGCCCTGCCGGAGCGGCGCTCTGCCCCCGGCCGCCCGCGAACAGGACCGGCCCACCCAGCAAGGCCACCATGACAAACACTGCGATTTTTCTCATTGCTATCCTCCTACAGAATCTGATTTCTTATTCTCCCCCGGAAAGACCCTGAACGATACGCTTTTAGTGTCTTTTTTCTCAAAGTATTTGTTTTAGTTTTATACCTCCGGCCTTTATAAACCTTCTGTAGGATAAAAAAGATAACAAGATAATTATCCTCGTCTACCGCCGACTGATTGAGCGGAAAGGATAATATTCTTATTATAATTTTTAACCTATCTATCTTCCCCAAGGATTTTGGGCAAAGAATAGCCATAAAAAAAGAGACAAGGAGGGTAATAAAAAACTAGCGTCCCGCCGCTTTTCCGGGCTAAACCTAGGGGAACGTATACCATCCGCCTGATTCAGGCGGAAATTTGACGAGGAGGTTGGATACATGTTTGATCAGTATCTGATTCGCAAAGACAGTCTGCGAAACGTTAGCTGCGATGGGAAAACCAAGGGGTTTCAATTCGCCGTGAGGATCGCCGATTACCGCGGAGCCATATTGTCCCTGCACAATGGCTACTATGTGAAATGCGACGGCGTTGAATACCCCAGGGACCTGCAGAAATTCGCCATTAACGGCAAATCCCCCAGAACCTTTGAAGAGCTCAAAACCTGCGTCTGGGAGCATTGGGATTACGACGATGAAGGCATCGTCTATATCGAAAAGGAAGGGGGCCTGGCCCCGGGGAGGCACACCATCGCCCTGCAACAGTCCATCCTGTCCATGTACGGGTACACCGCCCATGACGAGGAATGGATCAAGAATCCCCCCAAACCGGGAAGCGGCGCGGGCGCGGGGAAGACGGATGTGATCTGTCAATTTGAGCTTGAGCTGCAAAAATAAGGAGGCATACTATGGCTATTAAACGCGGCGTCTCTCTGTACAGTTACCAGCAGGCGCAGTTTTTTAAACAGATGAGCTGGAAAGATCAGATTCGGGAGGTCCACGATTCTCTGGGCGCCGACGGCATTGAGATCATCGATGAGTCGGTGATCCCCGGTTATCCTTTTCCCAGCGAGGCTTTCATAGCGGATTGGCGGAACGAGATCGCCCGCTACGGCATGAACAGCGTAACCATGGATGTGTACCTTGACGTACTCCAGTTCCGCGATCATGTGATGAACCATGAAGAGGCGGCGGAACGGCTGCGGCGGGACATTATTATCGCATCCAAACTAGGATTCAAAAACGTCCGCTGCCTCTGCGCCATTCCTATAGACACGATTGAGGCCTGTATACCAACGGCGGAAAAGTACGATATACGCATCGGCAAGGAAATCCACGCGCCCTTCCCCATTTTCCCCAAGAATAACTGGAAGGATACGTTTATAATCGCCAGCGCTAATATGTGCGAAGAGATCATGGAACTGGCTGAAAGGCGGCATACCCCCTATGTCGGCCTGGTTCCCGACTTCGGCATCTTCCAATACCGCGAGAGCACGGTAAACCTGGATTATGCACGCCGGCACACCGAGTACCCGAAGGCCTTTGACTTTGTACTTGAAAACCGCGGCAAGATGAGCGTGGAAGAACTAAGGGCCAAGGCGGAACAACTGGACCCCGGAAGCACCACCCAGCAAGGCTTCGGCTTTGGCAGCACCATTCCCCGGTTGATAGAGGGCGTAACTCCCTCGGCGCTGCCTGAGGAAATCACCCAGATAGCCAAGTACATCGTCAGCATCCACGGCAAGTTCTACGACATGACGGAGATCCCCGGCCATCCCGGCCAGTACGAGGACCTGTCCATCGATTATGAAAACCCGATTCGCTACCTTAAACAAGCCGGCTATGAGGGCTACATCGATTCCGAATTCGAAGGGCAGCGCTTTCAACAGGATACCGGCATTGAAAACCTGGTGGATGAAAAGGAGCAGGTCCGCCGCCACCACGAGATGCTCCGCCGGCTGATTGGCGAATGAGATGCCTTTAACACCACAGGAGTTTATATGAAAGAACTGCGAATAGGCATTATCGGCACCGGGATGATCTCCGGACGGCACATGACCGTCTGGTCCAATATTCCCGGAACCAGCGTTGTGGCCGCCTGTGACATCGACGAAAAAAAGGTGCAGGACTTCGGGGAAAAATACCATATTCCCAAGGAGAACCTCTATACCGATTTTCGCCAGATGCTCAAGCGGGACGACCTGGACTGTATTGATGTGTGCGTACACAACAACCTGCATACCCCGGTTTCCGTAGCGGTTATGAAGGCGGGCTTCCCCTGTTATTCGGAAAAGCCCATGGCCGCTACCTACGCCGATGCGAAAATCCTCTACGATGCGCAGAAGACCTACCAACAGAAACTCGCCGTCCAGATCAGCTCCATCTACAACCTGCAAACCCGTCTTGCCAAGAAG
The DNA here is from genome assembly GCA_031274035.1 of Treponema sp. Taxonomy (GTDB): domain Bacteria; phylum Spirochaetota; class Spirochaetia; order Treponematales; family Breznakiellaceae; genus JAISNI01. The sequence goes on from JAISQR010000430.1 coordinate 10,795, forward strand.
CTGATCGAAGAGGGCAAACTCGGTAAGCTCTACCACGCCCGCAGCGTAGGCCACCGGCGGGAAGGCCGGCCCGGTCTTGATATGCCTTTCTTTTCCAGGGATTTTATCAGCAAGAAGATTGGCGGCCACGGCCCGCTCTGCGATTTAGGCATCTACCATCTGGCCCAGATGCTGTACATCATGGGTATGCCCGAATTGGAGAGCGTCTATGGCGTTTCTTCCGCTGATTATTACCTGGACAAACGGATGCTGCCCAAGGGTCTTGCCTATGAAGTTGAAGACCTGAGCGCGGGGCTTGCCCGTTTCAAGGGAGGCATTTCGCTGGATATCTACGAAGACTGGGCCATGCACATTGATGATGTGGGTTCCAGTTTTATTGCCGGGTCCCTGGGCGGTCTTAAGCTGATTGATGTGGATCAGACCGGAGGAGATCTGGCAAGACCTAAGGGAGGCGGCATGATCATCGGCGGCGGTATGGTCCAAAAGCCGACTCTGGAGTTTTACGGTTACGAAGAGGGCATCATGGTATCCAAGGTTATAGACTGCCAGCTTAACGGCCGTAAAGAAGCCATGGTGAATCCTAGGATCAGCCTCTACAATGACAACCAGGTTCATTGGGCGGCTTATGTCCGGGGCGACCTGGACGACAAGGACCGGATAGATTCACCGTATATCGCCATGCAGACGGCCCTGCTTTCCGAAGGGATATTCCTTTCCCAGGAACTGGGACGCAGTGTAAGCGCCGGTGAGATAATTGAAAAGTCCGTTTCCATGGCTGTCCGCAAACAGGAAACCCCCTGGGGCATCATTGAGTACGATTTTTAGAGCTCTTTTTTCTATAAAGCGCCGGTATACCTGAGGCGGGCGGGTCCGGCGCTTTCTTTTTGCCTCCGTCCGGTACATACTAGACCCCATGAGTTTTGAAAGCACAAAGGTACGGCTGCCCGATACCGGGGCTTATCTTTGCCGCCTCTTCCAACCCCTGGCAAGCCGGGTTCCGGGTCTGGGACTGGTTTTCGTGATCGACGGACAGATACAGGCTAAACTCCGGGGCGCCGCCTACAGCCTTGGCAAGGCGGACGTTTTGCTCCTCCAGCACTGCGAATTTATGAGCCTGCTGCCGTCCAATCCGGTTGAAGACGGAAGCTTTCTTTTGATACTAAGAATCGCCCCCGCCTTTCTCTCCTTCGCCTTTGGCGATACGGTTCCGGCTTTTGCCTGCGGCCCTATTCCCTCTCGGGGGGGGGGGGGGGTAACTCCGGCGCCCTCCTGGAAATTCTCGCCGAGATTGCCTATCACGACGGGACCGATGCCCTTCATATTTCTCAGGGAAAAAACCTCCTCTTCATATCCCGGCTGTTCAGGCTCCTTGATGAGCTGAAACTCAATTATTCCATAAGCGAAGAAAAAAGAGAGGCCAAAGACGGAGCGGCAAGGCGGGACCAGCTTATCACTTCGTATATGGCCGCAAACTACCGGTATCCCCTTACGCTGGACGACATTGCGAAGAAATTTTCTCTCTCCTCCCAGTACCTTTCCCGCTATTTTAAGAAGCGCTTCGGCGTGAACTTCCACAGTCATCTTAACCATCTTCGTTTGGAAAGTGCCCAACGGGATCTGCTCTTAAGTAACACAAAAGTTACCGCGGTGGCCCACAACAACGGTTTCCCAAGTTTGAGTACCTTCATAAAAGAACTAAAAACCGCTACGGGGAAAACGCCCAGCGAGTACCGCAAGGCTCAAGCCGCCCAGCTTCTGGAAGCGGAAACGGACAATGAGGCCGGTGAAGCGGCAGTGGACCTTGGGGCAATACAGGGCAAGCTGCTACCCTATTTACGGAACATTCCCGGTGATGCAAGCGGGGACCAGCAGTGTAGATTTATTGAGGCGGACCTCCGCCTTAGTTCGGACTACGAACGCCCCTGGGCGGAGGTCATAAATCTTGGCTTTGCCCATGATTTTTTTAAGCCTGTGTTCCTCGATCATCTGCGCCTACTCCAGACGGAAACGCCCTTCCGCTACGGACGCTTCCAGGGGCTCTTTGGGAAAAGTATGCTTATCTCCCGGGATGACAAGCATAATTATAACTTTGTCCAGATTGACCGGGTTATCGATTTTCTACGTTCCGTACGGCTTATCCCCTTTCTTGAAATTGGCTTTAAGCCTGATAAGATAAATGGGACCTTAGGAACCTTCGTATTCTTTAACGATGATGAGGTTAAAGCGACCAGTATTGATGACTACGAAAACCTTTTAGACCATTTCATGAAACACATGATCAACCGCTACGGCGCGGAAGATGTAAACACCTGGCGTTTTGAAATGATGTATGCGGGTACAAATCAATATGACAGCGCCGAAGAAATAGATAACTATATCGAATGGTTTACGAGAATACGCGGGGTAATCAAAAAGCATGCGGGTGAAACGCTTGTGGGGGGGCCGGGCTTTAACCTGGCATTCCCTGAACATTTGGATAAGACGGTGAAAATACTGTATACCCTTAGAAAACAGAACAGCCCTCCTGATTTTTTCTCGGTCTATGCGTTTTCACTATCAAGAATATTTTCCGGCGGCGGTACTCCCGAACAGGACGGCGTCAAACTCTGGGCTAAGCATGAAAGTACCAAGTATATTAACTGGGCAAGGGTGTTTATTCAGTCCCAGGACCAGGAACTACGGCGTTTTTTCGTAACCGAATGGAGTCTGGACTATTCCTGCCGTAACACGCTGCACGACCTGCTGCTTAAGGCGTCTTTTGTATTACAGAATTGCATCAACGCGATTGGAACGGCAGATGTGCTGGCCTACTGGCTGGCCTCTGACATCTCGGCGGAGTACAGCGATTCCAGCGCGATTCTCTTTGGCGGCGCCGGACTTATCAGCAGACACGGCATACGCAAACCCTCCTTTTTCGCCTATGAATTTCTTTCCAAACTAGGGAACCGCCTGGTGGCAAAGGGGGAAAATCATATTATTACAGCCAAATCTGACAAGGTCTATGCGGCCATTGTGTTCAATTTTAAGTACCTCAAAGACCAGGCCCGGCTGCAAGATACTCACCAGGGTATCCTGGGGGACTCACCGGCGCTACTTGAAGACACAAAAACCCTGCGGCTTTCCCTTAACCTGAACGGTCTGATCCCGGGCCGCTACAAGATAAGGCAGTACATCCTCAACCAGGACCACGGCAGCCTGTACAATGCCTGGATGCGGCTGAGTGCGGTGGAAGAGTTACAAGCCATGGAAATCGACTGGTTAAAAAACACCTGCGTTCCTGCCATGCAGATAGACTTTGTTTCCTGCGAGGCCGCCCTTTCCCTGGACTACGAACTAGAATCCAATGAGATCCGTTTTCTTGAAATCAGTATAGTTCTTGAATGACTGACCTCATCAATACACATAATAGTTTCATATTTTGAAGAAGACCTTCCAGGATAAATATTAACTCGACATAGTTATTTTTATGTGCCGGGGTAAGGCATGAATGACAAACCCCGCCGCAGAGCACTAAACTTGACCATAAAATCGAACATTTCCCTATAGTCGTAGACGGCGTAAAATTTCCATAGACCACGCCAAACTGTTTTGACGCCGGGCGGATCGTCACTGGGCGCGTACCGGGGCTGCCAAGATTGCCTATGTGTTCCACATTGCAGAAAAAGCGGATCAATGCGGTTTTCAGAACCCCCCAACAATTTCACCCGCCTGGTTAAACGAAAATGCGGGAAACCACCGGGGGAGTACCGAAAATCTTTGAATATAGAACCAAAAGGTATGTAGTTTTTACCACTGCAAACTAAATAAATTGTACAATACGTTCTGGCTGTAACTGATGCTTGGGTGGGCACATAAGGGCTTTGCGTAGCAAAGACCACTCGCTCAAATGTGGGTGAGGGATGCGTAGCCGACCTAGGCGAACACAGGGCCAAGGCCGTAGGCCCCTTGGCAGTTACAGTCCTGCAGTGCGACATTTTCCATTGCTTATGCTATAATATCATAAACCTTGAATATATTAATAATTGTATTCAAATGTTCCTTTTTTATTTCGTTTAATACATTTTTTTGATCACTATTTATTCTAGTCCAATAAATTTCAAAATTTTTTAAAAATATACAATATTCCCGTATTGATTTTATTGTATTTTGATTTGAACTAAAATATATCTTCAAATAGTCCTTATCGTGTTTTTTTAAATTTGAAATTTGTTCTTTATCGATGTTTGCCAAATCGTATTTAAATCCCTTAAGATCACCTATTCGCATCGGCAGGTATTTGACAATCTCAGTATAAACTTCATTAATTCTTTCATTTTCAAATAATTTATGTATGAATATATCAATATCACTTTTAATCTCCTGCTTCTGTTCATCAGTCAATTTTTCTAAATTAAGAAAATATGCATAAAAATATTCATTGAAGATCGGATACTTATTTTTCCAATCATTATCCTTGTGAAAATTATTAATAATAACATACGGGATCGTTAGTTCTGTAAATATTTTCAACAAGAATAAAATATCAACTAATAAATCAAAGGAATTTAATTTAAAATTTGCATCAAATCCGCTATGGGTAAATTTATTTCTTAAATCAGGTATAATGTATTGATAATAATCAAAATAAACATCACTGAGATTAAAATATGGGCGTATTAGCTCTACTTTTTGAGGCAATGCCTTATTTCCTATACTTTTAATTGAAGGACTAAGAATACACATTTCATAAAATATTCCTTCAACTTGAGGAAGCGCCAGTGCGTAAAATCCTAACCAAAACTCATTTCGAAATAATTTTTCAAGCTCATCAAACACTATTTCCCGTTGCTTTAAAGATGGTAACATTGAAAGACATTCTTTTATACTTTCAAAATGTTTATCTGTTGTTATGCGTTCAAAATATTTTTCATAAAATTTTTGTTTATCTTTTTTGTATAATAAATAATATTCTTCAAGTTCAGGTACAAAAAAATCAGCTAAACGATGCCCGACTAAATCAATGTGTTCACAATCAAATATTCGTCTATTTAACGGCCTTGCAAATTTATAAGGTAAATCCTTGGTAATAATTGTTGCATATCCAAATTTTTTCTCCTTTGCTTTATTTGTTGCCTGTGTAATTATATCATTTAATTGGTAATTTATTATCTCTATCCTTGCGTCAATACACCGATTATAAAAATCGGCTCTTCAATAATATGTATGAGAAGGACTTTGTAAGAATGTAGCAAAAAGCACGCTGTTTCCGCTAATATATTGGTAGTTTAAGCCATAAAAGCGGAGGATACAGCGTGCAATTAAGG
>JAISQR010000013.1 GCA_031274035.1 Treponema sp.
GGACTGAAGGATACGAACCAGTTCCGCCCCGGCGTATCCTGCGGCTCCGATAATACCTGCAACCATATTCAAGGTGTTACCGGAAAAAGCGCCCCTTGTCAACGGCCCGCATTTTTGACTAGCCGATCATGGGCGCCCCCCGGGGCATAATTGCCGGGGGAATCCTGACGCACTCCACCGCCGCCGGACTTTCATGGTAACAATTCCTTTAACGGCATATTCAAGGATTTTGAAATTTTTACGATCAAATCTATGGAAGGCATAACCCGTTTGCTTTCTATATAGTACAAGTGGCTATTGGAAATTCCGACATCATTTGCCAAATTAAGAAGGGAAATCTTATTTTCTAGCCTTTTTGAGCGGATTTTTTCTAAAATTTCTTCCGTTTCTTTCTCCATTCTTGTTGACTCTAAAAATAGAATGCCTTATAATAAGGAACAACTCTAAATTTAGAGTTAAAAGAAAGGTTCTATTTCTGTGGAGGGTAAAAATGAAAAAGGATGTTTTTTGCATGGTACTGCTCGGCATGGTACTGGCATTGGGAATGGTTTTTATCGGTTGTGACAGTCTAACGGATACTTCTTGTAGTGCTACCCAGTGCAATATCGGTCCTGAGTATTGTGGAAAAGACGGTTGCAATGCAAGCGTTATGTACGAGAGTTGTGACTGCGGTACAGGTTACTAGTTAACCAATAGCCAGCGGGCAGTTTCAAAAATTCACTTTTGAAACTGCCTTTACGGTTTCCTTGCACTCGTGGCCCGGAGGGACACATGAAAAACCGCATTTTAAGCGGCATGGTCGTGATTTTGTTAGGATTACTCATCGCGTTCGGCCCGCAATTTATCTTCAAAGTCTGCGCCTCCATGGGAGATGGTTTTCCCCGGTGTCATTGGTCCGCCCGCGGGGAGATCGGTATTGGCCTATTAATTGCCGCATTGGGCGCGGCACTTTTAATATTTGCGGAAACAAAAATACGGCTTGGCCTTACCATTGGCGTGTTTTTCTCAAGCATCATTGCCATCTCTATTCCCCATGCGCTTATCGGCGGCTGCGCCATGATGACCATGGCCTGCCGCCGGGTGGCGTTTCCATCAATTACCCTTATCGGCATCGTATTATTGGCCGGGTCGGCGCTTAACGCGTTTTATTTGGCAAACAATGACAAATCGGATAATCCGCTGGTAGCGGTTGATCATACATGAAAACAACGAGAAGGAGATTTTCTATGAAGAAAAACAAGGTTTTTATTTTAGGAACCTTTGTCCTGTTAACGGCGCTGTTTAGCGGATGCTCTTCATCACCATACCGGACATACGACACAAGCTCTTTAATCAATGAAAACCGTGCTTTGATTTTACTCACAGGTGGCGAAGGTGTTGGTTTTGATGATGAAGATGGTATCGTCGGTAAAATCAACGGAGAAATTTTTGGTAAAGGCGAAAGTGATTTTCTTATTAATGTCAGCAGTACGGTTAACGAAGTTATGTTCATAGTTGACAACTATGATCGCGGTTTAATTGGGAGAGCCAATAAATGTGTCAAAGCGATTATTTCATACCAGTTTGAAGCAGGAAAAACCTATTTATTGGCAATTCATCAAAGCAAAGGATCTACCGTAGGCGGGCGTATACTTGGAGCTTTTGTTCCCACTTCTTTTGAATATACTTTATACTCTGGAACAAAAGCCGATAGGCGTCGTATCTTGCTAAACGGTAAAATGGAAAAGCTGGATACTGACGCGATAAAATCAACAAATGCCGGACCGGTTAATCAGCAAACCCAGGTAACGGCTGGGGGCACTCAAAATGTCTCATCCCGTTATAGCATTGCCATAAACGGCCAATCTCAAGGTCCGTATGAACCGGCAGTTTTAAGGCAAATGGTTCAACAGGGGACTCTTACCAGGGAAACGCTTGTATGGAAGGAAGGGATGGCCCAGTGGGCGGCGGCGGGTACGGTACAGGAGCTTGCCTCCCTTTTTGCGGCGCCCCCGCCCCTGCCTCCGCCGCCTTTACCTCCGGCTTTGCCGCAAAATTCTCCAAGCGCCGCTGGAAGACAGGCCGCACTATCGACTGATCAGCAAAAAATTCTTGAGGCCGCCGATGCGGCCTTCCTTGCCTTGTTTAGGCGGTATAACCCCGTTGCACACATAGAGGGCAATAAAGTCCGGGGCGACGCACGGTACGGCAAATATAATGTCAGCCTTGATGTTACGGTAACAGGGGCCGGTACTTACGACATTAAAATTACCAGCAGCATTGAGGCGGAAAAAATTGCCGCCTGGGAACGGGACCTAAGGGCGCGCATTGACAGGGCGGTGAACAGATAACTCAATTCCCGGCGTCACTTAATTCGGCCAGCGCTCAATAGCCAGGGCGGCCCCGTCTTCGTCACAACAGGGCCGCCCCTTGTTGATCCCCGCGGGGAGGATCTCAATGTTATCGCTTTCAAATCTGGTGGATCCCCCTAATGCGGAGGGGTCCGGAAAGCCGGGTTCCGGACCTTTTCTTCTTTCCCGCTTCCCCCCCTCGAATAAACAGCCGGATTGGGGTCCTTTTTTTTTATTTTCCTTTGGGGTATAC
>JAISQR010000024.1 GCA_031274035.1 Treponema sp.
GGGGAAACGGACCTGGACGATGGCAATCATCACCCGGACGGGGAAGACGGTGAAGAACGGGATGGGGGAAGAGGAGTTCGAGGAGAAGGCAGTCTTCTCCGAGGGAAAGACCACGGCGGAAGGGAGGATACACCTGTACCAGCGGTTTTACTTTTAGCCACGAAATGCACAAAAAGAAAACAACCGCCAATGGCGCAAAGGATGCTCAATAAAGCGAGCGAAAGCACGTCTTTCCAATTAAGGCAGCACAGCGTAAGGCCCAATAAAAGTTGTGGCTTAAAATTAATGCTTTAGGCCGTAGAGAGTGTTTTCTCACCAAAACCTTCGTGTCCGCGAACCATAGGTTCGATGTGCATCTTCGTGGTTAAATTTCTCCAAATTTGGGTACTTTCGCACCTTTGCCGGGTAGAACCGGGCAGTTACCCACCCGGAGCCCCCACAGACCCGGACGTGCCCTGTTAAGGCATCCGGTTCCTCTGGAAAAAGATTCGCATTACTGATAACCTTTCCCTATTCCGGTTGAGGCTTTTCAGTAGTTCCTATCGCTATCTGGCGATGTTTCGTTGTCATCCTTATCCGGTCTCAGAGGGCCAGGGATGTTTCCTCCCGCCAGTTCTTTCTCCAGCTTCCCCTCTCGCTTCGTTTTCCTTCGTTCAACGGTACGGGTTAGGCCGCTCGCTCTTCATGTTATTTCCCCCGGTTCCCCGGCGGATACGCTCCTCCCCGTTACGAGCGTGGGAGAGGCCTGGTGTACTTATACCCCGCCTTGTCCGTCGTCGGCTCTTTCCTCCAGAGGCTATACTGAAAGGTTTCTCCTATTTCCTCCTTTCACGAGCTTTCGTGCCTTTAGCGGTTGAATTTCTTAAAAGTAAAATTGCTGATAGTTAGTTATCAATTAAACCATTCCTATTCGCCTCGGAGTTTGTGGGGCTTTGCCCAAAAATCGTATAAATTTGCAAACTCCCATCGAACCTTTGGTTCAATTGTCCTTCGTGGTTTTATTAACCCATCTGTTTAGTCTTTAAAGGTTACGGGGGGGGGCGCGCTTCGTGCGGCACCCCCCCCCGTAGTATGACCCTGCCTTACCGGAACCCCTACCGTTTAAACTTGAGCGATTCAAGTTTACTGCCGTCGCGGAGTACAGAGAAGTAAAGCTCGGAGCCTGCTTTTTCTCTTAGAACACGGTAGAATGATTGGAGGTCTCTCACGGCCTCGCCGTTCACCGATGTAATAATATCGCCGTCTCTAAGGCCTATGGTAGCCGCGGGGGTATTGTTTATAACCTGGGCGGAAAACACCCCCTCAACAGCCTTATCAATTTCATACCTGGAACGTATAGCATCGGACAGGGAGACAGCATATACGCCGGGCCAGAGCTTTTTGGCGTCCGTTACCGTACTATCATTACGGGCGTCAATACGGACCTCAAATTCCTGGACGTTCCCGTTACGGACTACCGTGAACTTAGCCCTTTCTCCCACTTTCATATCCCCTACCATAAGGGTCAGGGCGTTCATTCCGCGTATTTCCCTGCCGTTTACATGGGTAACAAAATCACCGGGTCTGATGCCTCCTTTCTCCGCGGGGGAATCCAGGAACATCTGCGAAATAAACGCGCCTTGCCTGCCTTCAAGCCCCAGGGCCTGCAACATCTCCCTATCCGGATCGAGGAGCTGTACCCCCAGCCAGCCGTAACTTATCTCGCCTTTATTGATGAACTCTTCAATAGATCGTTTGGCATTATTAATAGGAATAGCAAAACCAAGCCCTATCGAACCGCCCCCTGAATTATTGCTGGCAATCCAGGTATTGATCCCTATTACGTCCCCATGTATGTTCACAAGGGGGCCGCCCGAATTCCCCTGGTTAATTGAAGCGTCGGTCTGGATAAAATCGTTAATATTGCCAGCGGGCCCTCCAGTGCGTCCTACCGCGCTGACGATACCCATAGTTACCGAGAACATCTGCCCCAGGGGGTTCCCTACCGCGATAGACCAGTCGCCTACCCTGACCTCGTCGGAATCGCCCAATTCGGCAACCGGGTGAATATCGTTCGTTTCAAAGGAGATCATGGCAAGATCCTTCCGTTCGTCCTTGCCCACAAGTACAGCCGTATAGTCCCTGCCGTTATATGCGGTTACGGAAATCTCGGTAGCCTCTCCAACCACATGATTATTGGTCAATACATAATAGATATTCTTAACTTTCCTAACGATAATGCCGGAACCCAGTCCCTGGGAACGGTACTCGCGTTCCTGACCCTCGTTAGGGTTCCTGTTCCTAGGATTAAAGAAAAATTCCCAGGGTCCATTAAAAGGTATCTGCTGCTGCCGCTGAACAGAAACAGTTTTTACCTCGACCACCCAAGGAAGCACCTTATCCGCAACGGAACGGAACGAGGACTGCAAAGCCTCAGCCACAGCCAGACTGCTTTGGGGAATCTGTATCCGCGAATCGGTTTCCTGGGCCTGCGCCGTCTTTTTAGACTGAGGTATCGCGCAGGAAAATGAGAGAAATGCCAGCGAAAATCCAAAGATTACCCCGATAAGCACAAGGTTAAAAATAAACATCTTTTTTGAAAATAGATTCCGTACCAGGTTCATAACCTTCTCCTTATTATAAAATACATTTAGGGTATCTCTGTACCCTATATTTTTAGAAACAACTTTAGTTGCGCTTTGCGCAAAAATCTGTTAAAATCGCGATTTTCAGATTTAGTAAGATTATTAAGCACCCTACATACATAATAATAAAAAATCTTTTGAATAGTTACACTTACCGCGCATCAATTCTGATTCTGCATTTGTTCAAGCCGTCTGATTACCCCTCTAAAACGGACGGGGAGCGGCGTACTGAATCTTACCTCCTCGTCAGCGTCGGGAAGCCTTATAGTAAGGCTCTTGGAATGAAGCATAAGGCTTAGACCCTGAAACAGCGAATCGTCCGTACCGTATAGGGGATCGCCCAATACCGGATGTCCCAGGAAGCGCATGTGCACCCGTATCTGGTGGGTTCTGCCGGTTCCCGGCCTTATAAGGAGAAGGGTATACGCCGTTCCTTTTACGGCCCAGGAACGGATCGCCTTGTACCAGGTAAAGGCATGCTTTCCGGGGGTATCGGAAACGGTAAAAATCTTCCGGTTACGGCTATCGCGGCTGATAAAGGTTTCTATACTTCCCTCCTTATCTTTAGGAATACCCTGAACAATAGCCGCATAGCATTTCTTCACCTTCCGCGCCTTAAACTGTTCGGCAAGAAAGGCCAGGGTTCTCTCATCATAGGCCGCGATGATCACGCCGGACGTATCCTTGTCCAGCCGGTGAACTATGCCCGGCCTCAGGGCTTCGGCTGCTCCCGCCTGTGCGCCGCCAAGGGCGCCGCCAAGGGCGCCGCATCCATACATCTCCCCGCGCTTTAGCTGTCTAAAGAGAACAGCATTTGCAAGAGTTCCCCCAAAAACACCCGCGCCGGGATGCACGATCATACCCTGGGCTTTATTTATAACAAGAACGTTTTCATCTTCATACAGGATATCCAAGGGCAGGTCTTCGGGCAGGAACGCGGGGCTTTCAGACTCTGTCCAGGAAAACTCAAGACGGTCGCCTGCCCTTATAAGACGGGACAGTCTAACCTCCCTGCCGTTACAGAAAACTTTAAAACAACGCATTTTCATCTGAGAGCGGCTCATAAGCGCAAGGTTTTCCGCCGCATACCGGTCAACCCTCATCCTGTCCTCTATATCCGCCGCTATACAGGAATAATGCCGCAATCAGGGGCCTTCATGGAGAATCGGCGCCCCCTCCGCGGGAGGATCGTCAGCTTCCTCCGCCGGCCAGGGCTTCCGTGTTATGATCGGCGTCCCCTGCGGCAGATTCTTCATGGCCTTTTCATAATTTCTCCGTTTGCCTAAAACAATAAGATAATCCGTAAGCGACAGCAGCACGGAACCGGCCGCCGCAAAGCCAATAGATAAGAGGTATTCATCGGTGGACATATTTATAGCCCCGGCAGGCTTAAAAGGCCAAGGCGCATACCGACCGTCCCAGTCATGCTGAGAACTCCGGTAGATGTCCATAGAAAAAGTGGCAAGAAACAGGGTAAAGGGAAATGTCCCAAAGGCTACAATCTCCGCTCTCCGCAGATCCCTGGCCCATTGGGGGGCTTTTACACCGGAACTATCGGCCCCCGCGGAACTATCCGCGGCTTGCGCCCCAAGGGAAACAGGCAAAATGAGGAAAAAAGCCGCAACCGCGGCGAGTACCCTCGGCATCATATATACCCCTCTAAAAACGTGCGGCTTTTGCCGCAAACATTCAATCGGCAGGGAAGAGGCGCTTCCCTCTATTCCTTATCATGTAATCCACCGGCGTTTTTTAAGCCCTTAACCCAATTACCCCGCACAAGGGCCGCGGCACGGGCCAAACGGACAAATCCATCCAAATCAATATTTTCCGGTCTTTCATCTTTATCTAAACCCGCACTTTCCAGAATGTCAAGATGGATCGCGCCGCTTTCCTCCGCTCCCATACATGAAACCATAAAACGTTGAAGACTATTCCTAATGGTCTTTCTACGGAAACCGAAGAGATGCCGTACCAAGGGATAGAGCAGTTCAGGATAGGCGTAGGGGTCTCTATCCGTGCGCAGATCCATGACTACGGCAAGGGAATCAACATGGGGGGCGGGGTAAAAGGACGCGGCTTTCAAGAGCGTCAGGGGCCTTGCCTTGTAGACTGAAGAACAGAGGACGGTAAAGGAAGAATAGTCAGGGGAAGAAGGCCGGGCGCAGATACGCAGGCCTATCTCCTTCTGAACGGTAACTACCATGCGGGTAAAGAAACATTTCCCCTCGATAAAATTACCCAGAAGCTCCGCGGCAATATTATAGGGAAGATTCCCCAAAAAATACCTGTCCTGTATCCGCTGCTTATCCGGCCTGTTCATTTCCGGCCAAGTTTTAAGCGCATCCCCTTCTACAAGGGTAAAATTCCTGTTTTCCCCAAAAAACTCCTTTAATATACGAATAAAGCCCGCGTCAATTTCAAAGGCTCTTATCTTCGCGCCCCCTGCAAGAAGGCCGTCGGTCATGGCGCCGAGGCCGGGGCCCAGTTCCCAAACCTCATCACCCGCGGAAATACCCAAGGCGTCTATCAGTTTCTTACGGGCTGACGGATTAATAAGAAAATTCTGTCCGTACTTTTTCCGCGCCCCTATATTCCTTTCCTGCATAAAGGCTTTAAGCGCCAGGGGGGAATCGTAGTTAAGCTGAAACTTCGGAACTTTACATGCGGTCGGTTCTTCCGCTGCTTTCAGTTCACCTGAAAGGGGCAAGCGTATACCTCTTTTCCCTGTCCCGGTATGCAAAAAACAGCAAAAGAGCCGCCGCCGCAAGGCTCACCAGCAATACGGGAACCGCGTCTGGAACTTCCAGCCCCGGCGCGCGCGAAGCAAGGCCGGTCAGATGCTCCATAATAGTGTAGAGCAGGGAAAGGCCCCTACCGAGAATCCCCGCAAGATAGGGCATACAGAAGGAAAGCGCCAGGTACGCAAGGCTGCCTATCATAAAGACGGTTGCAAGGGGAACCACGGCAAGCCCCGCCGTTATACCTATGGGGCGCAGCGTCCCAAAGAAAAGCGAAACTACCGAGGCTGTGGCGATAAAGGCCCCCAGGGATGCGGAAATCCCCCCGCTTAAAACACGAGGCAGCCTGCCGCCAAGTAGATCGTTTACCGGTTCTCCCAAATAGAGGATACCCGCAAGCGCCAGGTAAGAAAGGATAAAGGAAAGCGTCCTGCCCGATTCCGGCTGAGATACAAGCTGAACGATAAAGGAAAGGCAGAGCAGGCAGGAAACATCCTTCTTTATAAAACCCCAAACGGCAAGGGTCCCCAGCAGGTACATAATGGCCGAACGCAGCAGGCTTGGCTGTACGCCCGCGAGGAACACATAACAGATGATGAGCAGCGCCCCAAGCAGAGACGCGGCTTTTACCCCCAAAGGTTTTTTAAGAAAAAAAGCGATAAGCGAAGAAATTATAGCCAGGTGCATACCGGAAAGGGCAAGTACATGCGAACAGCCGGCGTCCCTGAAAGAGTTCCCTACGGCGGCGTCAAGGTTATCCCGAACCCCGAGGATCAGGGCCAGGGCAAGCCCCGTCCAGTCCTTCCCGTGCGGCAATTTTCCGCTTCCGTCCGCCCCCGCGGGCCGGGGGCTTAATTTTTCGATTACGGCCGCCCTCACCCCGGTACGCAACTGCTCCAGAGGCGGGGCCGCCTTGAGTATATGCAGGGAGCGGCTGGAGAATACCGGTTCCCTGCCTCTATCCCTTAAAAGAACGCCCTCCGTATAAATCCGGGCGCCCCGCCCGAATTCCTTCAAACCGGACAGGGAACCTTGGGGAAAGAAAACCAGAATATTCCCCCGCGCCGATGTTATGGCGCCGCCCCGTACCGCCGAGCGCGTTATTTCAAGCCGGGCCATGCCGCGTCCGTCTTCAAAACCTCTAGGATCGTCCAGAATCGTTCCATAAAGGCCCTCAATCCGCTCTTCGTTCATTCCCCACTGGATAGGCTGTATCCTGCCCGGCACAAACCCCAAGGCAAGACCCGCGGAGAAGGCGGTAAGGTAAAGATGCGCCTTCCGAAATAGATAAGGATACACGGCATTACCTGACAGCGCCGGGGGGATCTGCGCCATAACACGAAGACAGGAGAGCGCCGTAAAAAGCATAAAAAAAAGGGCCAGAAGGACAAAAGCCCAACCTTGAACAAGAGCGCGCAAAGGCTCGAATCCATAATAGGAAACGGCAATGCCCAGCGCCGCGCAGAGAAGCGGGTTAATACTACGATTATGTTTTACCATTTCAGCCGGGTAAGCGCCTCCTTAGCCGCCGATTGTATCGTATCAGGATAGGATAGATACCCAATGTAGAGGAGATAATCAAACGCGGCCTTATCCCCTATGTCTCCCAGGGCATTTATCACCGCAAGCGTAATCTGTTCGTCAACACTCCCCTTCCGTTCGGTCTGGGAATTGAAAAAACCTAACTGTAAGGCTAGAACCTGGGCGGCTTCCGAATTGCCCATTGCCCCCAGACAGGCTATAGCCTCAAGGAGATACTTCTTATCCGCTTTTCCCTCGCTGTAATCGGTCTGAACCCTATAGTAGTGCTTGATAACATGGGCCGCCGACCGAGTCCATTTCAGCTTGGTCAGTACAGGGATAGAGAGATACCGCAGGCTGCGCAGGGCATTTTCATTTTCCAGGGTGCCGGAATAATACTCAAGACTTATCTCCAGGGCTGTTTCCGCCAGTTCAGCTCTTTCATTATCAGAAAATTTTTTATTATCCAATCCTGCCTTAAACGCGGCAAGTTTTTCGACAGGGACATTCCGTTTAAGCACGTCGTCCAGAAAGTATTTGTAATCACCATCGATCATCGTTAAGGCATTGCCGGCCCCGCGGCTTATACCGCCGGAATAACCGGCGGTCATAGCGGAGAATAGTACGGGGAAAGAACTCTTATCCCCAAGAGCGCCGAGAGCGGAAACACACGCCGAGATACTTGGCAAATCGGGCGCCGCGCCCGACCGGAAAAGATTGTTTTGATCCGTCAGATACCGGTTGATATTCCCTATGATCCGGGCATTGCCCTTGCCCAAAACCGCGAGGGCGTTCAGTACCTCAACCCTCGTAAGGGAATCCTGATAGGCGGTAAAGACCTTCCAAAGAGTTTCCGCCGAAGGCTTGTAACCCGCCTTGCCTGCCCCCCTGCACGCCCTGCCGGCTAAGGCTATCATCTCAGGGTCGTTTCGGAGCAGATCCGCATATTGAAGAATAAAACCCAGGGCAAATTCGTAGAGCTGGCCGATAAATTCCCCCGCACGATCATCAGTCGCGGCATCCTGTAGAATGCTTATTTTAGCAGACAAATTTGCCCGTACAAAATTCCGCTGGTACGAGAAAAGTATCGGTTCCTGCGCATAAGAGTACGGGACACAAACAAGGAGCGCAAAAAGGAAGCCGAGACTACATACTGCCTTCCCGAAAAAATGCCGTTTCGGTGTATATTCCATCATGTCCTCCTTCTATTAAAATTAATATCATATCCTAAGCAAAAAATCCAAAAAATCGAGGCTTTCCCAAAAACTAAAGTTTTAGGAAAGCTACATTAGATTTAAGGGAAAAAGCAGGCGTTTAGCCGATTTTCCATCGCCAATTCCCATAGAACCTCCGGTTCGCGGAGCCTCGTTAATCGGAATTTTCGCATGAAGGTGTATCAAAGGCGCACTGAGCAAAAATTCACCAAAGTCCCATCGGACACGAAGTGCCCGCGGCTCCGTTATTTCTCAGCGGGGCTGCCGCTTGCCGTACTTTGTACATCCGGCCCGCCCTCATTCTGTCCGGCTTCTTCATCGAGAAGCCTAAAGGGAAGATCCTCCTCTTCTTCAGGCAGCATACCAAAAACCTGTCCCAGAATATGGTTCCGTGTTTCCAGGGGAAGGGGGTCCGCTTCGATATGAAGCAGGGAGCGGTTGGTATCCTCCTTAAATTCAATGGAACGGACTGTTCCGCTTACCGCTATCGCCTGGTTATCCAGGGAAAACTGTATCTTCACTCTTAGATCGACAACCGCCTTGCCCCCTATCGTTACCGCACAGCCGGTATCGGACAGATCTTCGAGAAAGCACTTGAGGCCCGGATTTACCTCGATTTTATTGGCGTCCTCCTCATCGACGAGCAGATAGAGAAACGCGGATTTATGTATCTTAACTCGTATGGATTTTCGTTTCTGGGTTCGTGTCAGGCGATCCGCATGGCCGATTTTCAGGGCCGCACGGCCTTTTGAATAAACCTCGTCAAGTATGTCGGCATCAAAAACATAGCCCGCATCATCATCCCTCCAAAAGTAAACTGAAATCCTCATACCCTGCCATGAAAAATTGACCGGAAGTTTAGTACTGATGGGCCGCGCTACCGTCATATACTGGGAAACATTCTTTATCACATGAGATTTAAACACACCAACGCCTTCCACCAGGATACGCAGTACCTGTTCTTCATTGATCTGACGCGAATTTTGAATACCGCCAATCTTGAATTTGGGCTTTTCCATTTCAATTTTTTTACGAAAATCGTAGAGTTTAGCAAGAAAATCCTGGGAACTCCGATCCTCTTCATTGCCCGATATCTTAATGCTCCGTACCAGGGACTTAATACAAACATCCAACTGATTCTGGGACCAGAACAGGGCCGCAGGATCTTCCAGGTTCGATTTGACCGCCAACTGCCTTAAAAGCTCAATTTCCTTAAAGCTAAAACCAGCATCCTTTCCTTTAGCAAAAAATTGGAACCAAGAAGAGGAACTTTTCTTTTTAGGCCTTAAAAAGATAAAATAGATTATCCCCAGGACAACCGCAATGATAATTAATGTTACCGGCAAGTATCTTCCCTCAATAAAAATTACTATTTACTATAATCTATATTTAGAATATAGTACAATAAGGCGTATATGTCAAAAGGAGGAAGGGCGCGGACTCATTCTTTGAAATTTTTCTTATTTATTATTTACTCTTTTTTTCAGGAACTTTAGGGGGTTCTCCCGTTTCCTCGGTATTCTCGCCGATCCGTGAACTATACCAAATTTTCGGTTTTAAACTGCCTTCCCTGGCCCTTATCTGGTATCTTCTGCTTAAAGCACCTGATCTTTCATCTTTTAAAGAAAAAAGCCGCTTCCTCCGTATATCGCTTGCGCTAAAAAGCTCCGACGGACTTACGTTTATTATCGGCCTTCCACTGCTCTTTCTTTCGGCTTTCTCGGTTTCATTTCTGTTCCATCAAATTTTGCGGCTTCCGCCAGAGCGCGCACTTCTACCGCCGCAAGACCTTTTAGGCTGGTTTGCGGCAGGCCTGTCCTGTTTCTGCACCGCCTACCTTGAAGAAAGTTATTTCCGCTTCTATCTTTTAAAAAAGATGGAGAACCTCTCTAACAATACCGGCGTTACGGAAAGCTCCTATGTCTTCATATCGGCAAGCCTCTTTGCGTTCTGCCATCTCTACGAAGGTACGGCGGGTACTATCAACGCATTCCTTGCCGGGCTCATTCTGGCTGTCATCTTTATCAGGACAAGGGCGCTCCACGGCATAACCTGGGCCCACGGAGTTTACAATATACTGGTCTATGCCCTAAATGTTTTATAGGAGATTGCGGGGTTTCGGCCTTTTTATGCGTACTCTGTTCAGGTTTAAAATTGCTTATCAGGCATGGTCCGCAAGTATCTTCCCCCGCTGGCCGGTAAGCTCAAGATAAGCCATTTCCGCAAAACCAAAACCCGCGTTACGGGCAAAGTCCCTGGCATACTCGTCGTAGAGCATGTCTTCGTACATCTTTCCGGCAAAGCCGTCATCGAACAGTTCTGTTTTCTGTACGGTCTTCCTCATACCGTTTATCACATTTTTAAGAAGAAAGGTTTCCAATTCTTCACATTGCTCATAGAGCTTGCTGGATTTATCAATGACCGGCTTCTTTGTATGTGCGGAGGCAGTTTCCTCATGCCTTGTTGACATTGCTTTTTCCAGAATATCCGCAAAACTGCCTGTCTTATCCGTACCGGCGCCGCCTTCTATGCCTGAACTGCCTCGAATATCACGGCCGTTCACTGAGGAAAAGGGAATCATACGCCCCTGATCGAGTTCTACTTGCCGCAGACCAGGCAGGTCTGAAAATTGAGCTATACTATTCATTGTGTACCCTCCTCACGAACGCCTATCTCTTCAGGCCGGTAGCGGTGCCGAGCATATTATCGCTTGTCTGTATGGTACGGGAATTAAACTCGTAAGCGCGCTGGGCTACGATAAGGTCTACCATTTCCCTGACCACCGAAACATTGGACATTTCAAGGAATTTATGCACTATCTGGCCCATACCCTCATAACCGGGCCTGCCGGGTATAGGATCGCCTGAGGCGTTGCTTATTTTAAAGAGATTCTCCCCCACCGCGGTTAGGCCGACGGGATTGGGGAACCGGTAGAGTTCAATTTGGCCTACGTCAATGGGGGTATTCTCATCGATCTGCGGAACCATCACCGAGACCCTGCCGTCCTTGGTAACGTTTATCTTTTCGGGCAGAAAACCTTCGGGCATGATGATATCCGGCAGTACCCAGTAGCCGTTGGAGGTAACAAGCCTTCCGTCCGAGTCTATCTTGAAGGCGCCGTCCCTTGTGTAGGCATAGCTCCCGTCATACATCTGTATGCGGAAAAAACCTTCCCCCTGAATTGCCATATCGTAGACATTTTCGGTATTCTGCAAAGAACCCTGCGTAAACATACGCTGGGTGGCGGCCAGCTTTACGCCGTGCCCCATCTGGACGCCGACCGGAACTACGGTATCCTCGGTGGCAGGGGTTCCAGCGGTCCTTACGGTTTGGTAAAGCAGATCTTCAAAATCAGCCCTCATCCGCTTAAAGCCTGAAGTATTCACGTTTGCAAGGTTATTGGAAATTGTATCAATATTCGCCTGCTGGCCTATCATACCGGCTGCACCGGTCCATAAACTCCGTACCATATTTTCTCCTATCTATCAAACGACGCGGGAAACCTGATTGATGAGGGTTCCCAGCATAGAATCTTCACTTTGAATAACCTTTTGGTTTGCCTCGTAAGCTCGGTTTACCTCGATCATCTGTACCATTTCTATTACCGGATCGACATTGGAGGCTTCCACAAAGCCCTGTACTACACGAGGGCGGCTGCCTTCCTCCATTATGACCGCGGGGCCCGATGTATCGCTTTCGCGGTAGAGGCTGGAACCCTGCTTGATAAGATAACGGTCAAGATCAAAATTCACAATCTTGAGCTTGTCAAGAAGCACGGTATCTTCCCACGTATTCCTTTCCCTGGAAACCAGAAGGTCGTTATCCGCATATTCCGCGTTGATCCAGACGCCGCCGTCCTTGTCAACCTGAAAATTATTAGCCTTTACCTGCAAGCGTCCGTTCTCGCCCAGCACCGGATAGCCTTCCTTTGTTTCAAGAAAGCCTTCCTTGCCCAAATGGAAAGAACCGTTTCGTGTATAACGTTCGCCCCAAGGGGTCTCTATTACCAAAAAACCCTTTCCGTCAAGGGCTATATCAAAATCGCTTTGGGTTTCCTTCATGGAACCTTGGGTAAAGCTGGTAAAAAGCTCATTCAGTTCAACGCCTGTCCCCAGCTTACCGATTATTGGCGCAACATCGCCTGAACCAAAGGGGTGCTTGTACACCCCGTCATCGTCCATACGGCGGAGGAGCAGTTCAGGAAATGATTTAAAGGCTGTTATATCCTTTTTGTATCCGTCCACATCAACATTGGCAAGGTTATTTGCCACTGCATCAAGCCTGAACTGCTGGGCCCTCATGCCGCTTGCGCCGGTATACCATCCTCTTATCACCTGGAAACCTCCTTATTTTTTATCGGCAAAAAAAGCGGTTTTATAGAGATATTAAGAACCGGTCCGTACAAACGCATCGCGGTAACCGAGGGTTTTAAAACGTTCAAGCAGGGCATTGCTTTCCCCGCGATTAACAGGCCCTACCAAAATGCGGTAAACAGGATTCTCCTTGTTCCCATTGTCCTGAATACTTAAAGGATAGACCCCGTCTATTTTTAAAAGCTCCCTTTCAACAGTTTCCGCTTTGCTAAACGCGCCTAACTGGAGATAGTACCTGCCTTTTTCCAGTTTATCTATCATAGGAACAGAAAAACCCTCTTTCTTTGCGGCAGCCGTCTGATTTTCTATGGGATCGGATTTAACCGCGGGGCTTTCACCCGCCGCCTTATCCCCTGCTTTTTCATCCGGCCTTTCTTCTCGATTCTGTCCCAGAATACCGGCGAGTGTTTCCAAAACCGATTCCAAGGCGGCAGGCTCGGAGGGCTCCGCGTTTGTTTCAGCCGTATTTTGCGCCTGCCCTGTTCCGCCATCCAAAACCTTCCGAGGGCCTTCGGTTTCGGCAATCCGCTCCCCCGCCCCGCTTTGAGGGTACTCAGGTTCAGGCTCATTTGAAGAAGATACAGGCTGAACCTTTTCCGGCATTACCGGAATAAAAGCTATTTCCTTGTCCGGTTCTTCAGGACTAATCACGGCAGGGATCGGCTCGACAACATCGGGACGGAACTCTTCCGCGGCCGGTTCGGGGGCGCTCTTGGGCTCCGGCGGCCTTGCCGCTACCGGCCCCACCTGGGGTTGCAGGTTTTCCGCGGCCGGTTCGGGGGCGCTCTTGGGCTCCGGCGGCTTTGCCGCTACCGGCCCCACCTGGGGTTGAAGGTTTTCCGCGGCCGGTTCGGGGGCGCTCTTGGGTTCCGGCGGCCTTGCCGCTACCGACCCCACCTGGGGTTGCAGGTTTTCCGCGGCCGGTTCGGGAGCGGGTTTAGGAGAATT
This sequence comes from Treponema sp., assembly GCA_031274035.1. Taxonomy (GTDB): domain Bacteria; phylum Spirochaetota; class Spirochaetia; order Treponematales; family Breznakiellaceae; genus JAISNI01. Next base: position 13,419 of record JAISQR010000024.1, read on the forward strand.
TTTTGAAGTCTTTACCGGTTCAACAATAAAAGAAGGATCTATCACCGCTTCCTTCCCGGTATCTTTTCCATCGGCGTTTTTGCCTGAACTCTGAGGTTCCCTGGTTATGCCGGTTTCCCAGGCAAGATCCGGATCCGCTTCTTGAAACCCCGCGTTACCAGGCTGAGGCCTTACCGGTGAGGAGGGGGGACGCGGACGCGGCGCTCCGGGGTCAGGCTTTACCGGCGGTGAAGACGTACTGGGAGCTTCGGGGTCAGCCTTGGTTCTTGCCAGGGCCGGACGCGGCGCTTCGGAAACAGGCCTTACCGGGGTAAGGGGTGAAGAATCAGGCTGTATTGCTTCGGGGCCGGGATCGGACGGTATACCGGATAAACCAGAACGCGCCGTTTCGGGTACAGGTTCGGAATTTGCCGGCGCGGGGGTTTCGGATGATGATTTTACCCTTCCCTCTTCCCGTGCCGGATCCGGCGGAGCGCCTTCAAGATCGGTTTCAATCTTATGTGCATTCAGTTTTCTATCAATCCATGCAAGATCAGAACTCGGTTCTTCGGCCTTCTGTATAGCCTCGGCAATTTTTTCCGGGGCTGCCGTCCTCTCAGTTCCTTTCGTCTCCGTAGAAGGCGCTTTGGATACAGGGCTTGGTTCCGCCACAGGTTCTTGCGTATTGGGGACAGGCTCCGCGGCCAGTTCAGGGACAGGTTCCTTTAGTTCAATGCCTGGTTCCGGCAACCCCTCTTGCGTATTGGGGCCAGGCCCTGCCGCCAGTTCAGGGACAGGTTCCGGCGGTACAGGGTCTGATTCAGCCAATTCTGTAGAAATAGAGGCCCTTTGTTGCGTTTGAGGCGGGACAGGTTCCAAGGATTCAGCATCAGGCCGGGGGGCTGAGTTACGTTCGTCCGGCTCCGAATACCCCTCCTCTATAGGCCCTGCTGTACCGGCGGACCTTACCCCGGCAATTTCTGTTTCCGGCTGTAGAACAGGGGTTTCGGGGGAAAGCGGTTCATAAATTTCGGGAATATCCACAATTGTAGAAGATGGAAGGGGAACTTCCTCCAAAACAGAGCTTGAATCCGCAGGCGTTTCAACCGGAATTCCGGACGCCGCAGACGGAGGGCTTTCAGGGGCAGGAACTTCCGTCCGCGGGCTTTCAGAGACAGGAGCCTCCGGCGGCGGACTTTCGGGCGCCGCGGTTATCTGCGACGCCGGCCTTTCAGGGGCAGGAACTTCCGTCCGCGGGCTTTCAGAGACAGGAGCCTCCGGCGGCGGAACATAGGGAGTATCAGACGCTACCGCCGCCTTGGGGTCGTAGTCGGGATCACCGGAATTTACAAGACCGTCGGTAAAACGGGAAAAGGCAATGGAATCTGCCGGTTGGGACATCCGCACCCTGCCTATGGTCCGTGCCTCAAGACCTATAGCCATGGAAGCATCTTTTGAAAGAATAATAAGAAGCCCTGGAGTATCAAGACCTCCCCACACAATAACACGAATACTTTTTCCATTTTCCAAATTGGTAATATCTACCACCGTATCACGAGGAAATGAATTGGTAGCCGCATAATAGCCTTCCTGGGGCAAGTCTTCATTAGCCGCGGTTGCCGCGGCGCCTTCCCATACCGAAGCATTGGTAAAAACCAACAGAGCAAGCAGTATACCTACCAAAACAGGAAATCTTTTCATAGCCCACATTCCTATTTCATTCATTTATATATGCCGTTAACCTTTCAATTTGCCGCTTTATCAATGCAAAGTCTTCGTTTATAGCTTTTTCTTTTGATAGATCAGCTTGTAGTTTATAGATCATCTTGTATGGTCTTATCTTGAACAACCTGAGACTGGCATCAGGCTGCTTTTGTCTTCCATCCATTTTTAAGCGTGAGTAATCCAGTATCACCAGAACAAAATATTCCGCTCCGCCCCCCGCCGCCTCATAAAAATCAGAAACAGCTTCCCCTGGTAATTCCTTATCAGGGAAGGACGGAAGCCTGATCACCGGCGCATTACTGACAATATGGCCTCCCTCAAAAAATACATCCAAAAGGATACCCTCCCAGATACTGGAAATCGCAAACGGGGGGACCCCTTCCAGCAATCCTGTTTCGGCTACCAGCACCGACACATTGGCGGCTGATAAGGGAAGAGGTAAAAGTACAATGAACGCTATTCCGTAAAGGCGCTTTTTGAACATAAAAGCCTCCTTTCATCCTATCGGCATTTTTTTAAGGGGAAGTAAGGAGAAGTAAAAGGAGGCGGCTTCTTCGCCGTCCATTATTTGGGCAGCCGTCTGACCTCCCCCGGAACAGCGGACAGGCAGTTAAGACCGTGATACACCCAAGGAGTTTGTGGGGCAAAGCCCCACAAACTCCTTGGGCTCGCCATTCTTTTTCTTCCCTTCGCGGTTGTTTTCTTTTCGTGCATTTCGTGTTTTTCGCGGTTAAAAGTAAAACCGCTGGCCAGACCGACGGTTCAGTTGACATTTTGAAACAGTCTCAATTAATATAATTATAATCGATGAAAAAGAGGAGGTTTATATGTCTCTTGAACAGGCTCGCAATTATTTAAAACATTGGAATAGGGATAAAGATATTATTGAAATGGATAAATCGACCGCTACCGTTACAGAAGCGGCTAATGCCCTTGATGTTATTCCAGCCAGAATTGCCAAAAGCATTTCTTTACACGAAGGTGATTCTGCTATGATTATAGTTACCGCCGGAGATATGAAGCTGAATAATAAAAAATACAAAGAACGTTTCGGCATAAAAGCCAGAATGCTTACTTATGATGAAACCCTAAGAATTACCAGTCATGCTGTCGGAGGCGTCTGTCCTTTTGGACTACCGGCTGGGATTAATGTGTATTTGGATATCTCCCTGAAACGGTTCCAAACGATATTCCCCGCCTGCGGAAGCGGTAATTCCGCCATTGAGGTAACAACGGATGAACTTAATGAATATGCTCAAAACAAGGCGTGGATAGATGTTTGTGAACCAATTAATATTGGGGTATGAATTATGGACAAGATAAAGGCCGCGATTATCGGCCTGGGCCGTATTGCAAGCCTGCTGGAAGATGACGCGCTGCGGGAAAAGCCCTGTACCCATGCAGGGGCATTGAGCGCAAACCCTGACTGTGTTTTGACCGCCGGTATGGATACCGATGGAAAACGGCGCGATCTTTTTGCCAAACGCTGGAACGCGGCGGTCTACTCAAACGCGGAACTTATGCTGAAGGAACAGAGCCCCCAGATACTGGTCGTTGCTACAGACCCCGACAGCCACGCCCAATACTGCCGGGCCGCCGCCTCCGCGGGGGTGCCGTTGGTGATCTGCGAAAAGCCCCTGGCTGATACAATCAAGGATGCCCGAAGTATTGTTTCGCTTACGGCAGGGAAGAAGTTCAGGGTGCTTGTGAACCATGAGCGGCGTTATTCAGAGGATTACCGCATGGCTAAGGCCGTCGTTGACGGGAAGCAGTTAGGGAAGCTGCTCTCGGTAAGGGCGGTTCTCTATTTTGGGGAAAACCGGCGGCTTATAGACGTGCTGTGGCATGACGGGACGCACCTTGCCGACGCCGTTGTTTTTTTAAGCGGCGCGGAAATACAGCATAAACTGGTATGGGGGGCTGACCTTTCAGGCAGGAAAGGGACGGCATGGCTGCTCAGCTCGCTTACCAGGCCCGGCGATGATACAGGAAAAAGCGAGGAAATTCCCTGCATAATCGAAACCGGCGCGGGGCGGGATCATCTGGTTTTTGAGATCGAATTTTCCTTTAGCCAAGGCCGCCTGCGTATCGGTAACGGGGTCTATGAAGTCTGGAAAAGCGTACCAAGCCCCTATGCGGAAAAATTCTGTTCCCTGGAAAAAACCGGCCAGGTCTTTAAAGGCAAAACCGGATTCTTCGCCAATATGGCCGCGGATGCCGTTGCCTGCGTTAAGAATCCTTCGTTGCGGCCCCGCTCTTCCGCGGAGGACGGACTTGCGGTTATCGAGTATCTTAACTCGGTAAAAGCCCTTAAAAAAGGGTAGCGCCAAAAGTTTGCGGTGCGGCAGCCGTAAGCCTTCGGCGCGGGACAGCCTCTTTTTTCTGTATGGCCCGCCTTACTTTGCCGATAGAGCAGCCATTGTGATATAGTTGTAGGGCTGGTTGAAGTGCGGCAAAAAGAATATATCCAGCAGCTTGAGCTTATCAATGGTGATTTTTTCTTCGATTGCCAAAGAGAACATGTGTATACCCATAGATATATCGTTGTATGAAGCCATCTGGGCGCCAAGCACACGGCGGGTCTTTTTGTCGTAGACTATGCGTATCTTGACCTTGTGGTTATTTTCTTTGATAAAGGCCGGTTTTTGAAGGTCCTCAAATTCGGCGCAGGCAGGATCGAAGCCGCATTTAGCCGCACTTTTCATGTTAAGGCCGGTAGATACCATCTTGTAATCGAAGATACAGATACCGTTGGAACCCTGAACGCCGATGGATTCCAGCGGCGTACCCCCCGCGTTATGACCCGCCACGATGCCGCTGCGTACCGCGTTAGTTGCCAGGGCTATATAGGCGCTGTTCTGGACCGCATTGCTGTAAACGGTGGCGCAGTCCCCTATGGCATAAACCCCAGGTTTGCTGGTTTCCTGTTTCAGATTGACCTTGTACGCGCCGTTGGAGAAGGTTTCCAGGCTGTCTTTAGCCAAAGCCGTATTCGGGCGGAAGCCTATCGCCATAATCAGCAGTTCCACAGGATATTCGCCTTTATTGGTAACAACGGACTGTACCTTGTCCTTTCCCTTTACTTCTTGAACCAGTTCCCCGAAATGAAGCTGTATGCCCTTATCCGAAAGCAGCTTGTCCATATCATGCGTAAACCATTCATCGTAATAGGACGCAAGGCATGTGTTTTCCGCTTCAAAAAGGAGTACGTTTTTTCCCCGCCGGCGTACCGCTTCGGCAAGCTCCACGCCTATATACCCCGCGCCGGCTACGGCTACATTTTTAATGCCGCTATCTTCCAGAATCCGATTAATCCGCTGCCCCTGTTGGAACAGTTTGACATATTCCACATTGGCCATACTCAGACCGGGAATCTTGGGCGTAATGGGGAGGGAACCGGTAGCAATAATCAGTTTGTCGTAAGATTCGGTAATTTCCTTGCCCTCACTGTCTTTGGCGTAGACTTTTTTGGCGTCAAAGTCGATTTTAGTTACCTCGGTTTCCATGTACACTACGGCTTTCTTGCCGGTAAAGGTCTCTTTGTTTGCATAGAAAAGACCTTCGTAACCATCAATCTGACGGCCTATCCAGAGCGCCGTACCGCAGCCCAGATAGCTGATATTGGAATTGCGATCAAAAATGACAAGTTCATTCCCCTGATAGTTATCCAGAATAGTATTTGCCGCCGCGGTTCCCGCATGATTCAACCCGATTAAAACAATCTTAGCCATTCAATTCTCCTTCACTTATAACATACTATTCTTTCATCGATAATTGATCTATGATATGGTTCAAGATATTGAACATTCCCGGTAACGGAAGCAATCAACAAGATGGTCGTTCACCATACCCGCCGCCTGCATAAAGGCATACACGATGGTAGGCCCCACAAAGGAAAACCCCTTCTTTTTCAGCTCCTTTGATATTTTTTCCGAAAGCTCCGTGGAAGCGGGGACTTCCTTTAAAGTTTTATAGTGATTGACACGGGGGGTTCCGTCCACCCAGTTCCAGAGCCATTGTGAAAACGGGACAGGTCCTTCCATCATGGCAAGGTATGATCGGGCATTTTCAACGGCAGAAAGTATCTTTCTCCTGTTGCGGATGATCCGGCTGTCCCCCATAAGCCGTTCTATGTCCTTTTCCCCATACCGGGCCATCTTTTCAGGATCAAAATGATCAAAGGCATTCCGGTAGCCCTCCCTGCGTTTCAGAATGGTAAGCCAGGAAAGACCCGCCTGAGCCCCGTCAAGAATTAAAAATTCAAAGAGCATCCGGTTATCTTTTAAGGGCAGGCCCCATTCCTGATCGTGGTATTTGATATAATCGTCATCCCCCTGGCACCAGGGGCAGCGGACAAGTTCCATACATTCTAGCATAATAGTTTTGTACCGCCTTATCAAGTCTTCTGACCGGAGCCTTCCGGCTTATTGCGGACTAACGTTTATATGCGTTTACTTAGCATGTCTTTTGCCTGCTTGCAGCCGCGGCGTCGCGGAGAAGTTGTCAATGAAGCCTTCAGGCCCCGTCAATCGATCAGACGTATTTCACGCAGATATTCCAGGTTTCTCTTTGCCGCGGCAAAAGCCTGAGCCGTTGTTGCGCGAGGCATATCCATTTCTATGACACCGATACCGGAAAAACCAATATCGTCTAAAATCTTTTTTAGTTGGGCAAAATCAATGACGCCTGTTTTAAGATCGCACATCACATCCATATCAAAAGCGGCGTTTGAATCAAGATGTTCCTCCAAAACCTTTTTTCTGATTACCCCGTCAACATTTTTAAAGTGAAGATAAACGATCCGTCTTTTATGGGCTTTAATAAAATTCAGGGCGCTTTGATCGGAAGCCTCCGTCCCGCCGTTCACATAGGCATGGTGTCCTGTATCAAAACAAAGGTTGAGGCCGCAGTAATCCATCATGCGTATTATTTCATCTTCTGTTTCTATTAATGTCCTGATATGGGGATGAAACACCGTTTCTATTCCGAATTCCTCTTTTGTATAAGCCCCCAGTTCCTTAAATATATCAAAATATTTTTTCCATAAAGAAGGGGGATAATCTTTTTTCTTTTCGCTGAAATTGCCGACATCCGATTCGTCCATAGTAACCAGATATCCCGCGTTAAAAGATTGCAGCCGGCGGCACAGCGCTTCGACACGGGGACGGAGATCTTTAAATGCGTTATAATGATCAAACTGATAGCAGGCGGTTCCCGCACACACCTCCAGCTTCCGGGCGCTCAGTTCTTCCCGCAACTTCCCCTCTTCTGCGGGTAAATATCCATCGGGGCCAAGTTCCAGGGATTTATAACCCGCTTCTGACGCCTGATCAAGAAAAATATTCCAGGGGGTTCCCGAAGGGGTCCCGTCCGCATACCAGACTCCCCAGGAACAGGGTGCTGTGGCAATGGTTATTTTGGCGTTCATATTACTTTTAACTCCTTCCCATCTCACGGATAATGGCTTCAAATAATTTTAAGTCTTCCGCGGCGTCGGCCGGATTTGTTTTAGGCTGCCGGTGTTCGGTAATACAGGTATAAAATTCATTTAATTCAGTACGGAACGGATCCCGGTATGATGGACCGTAGACCTTTGTTTCTGTTTCGGTACTAGCGGAATCGATAACTTCTAAAGACATTGGCTGATGACGAATATAGGGGGTTTCATATTTTATTTTAATTTTCCTTGTATGCTGAAAGATTTCTATGGCCGCGTCAAATTGTACAATGTCCTGATCGTTTACCAGTTCATAAATACCAAGAAAATCATCATATTCCATAACTACTACCACATGGGCGCCGCCCTTTCCCGTAGAAACTGATTTTATTTTCCTGGGAAGGCCGCAGAGTTCCCTAACGGCGGAAAAACTATGGCATCCCAAGCCGGTCATCATCTGGTAAACCGTGCGCTGTATATCCGTCGCGCCGGAACCTAATGCCCAATCCAAATGTTCACGGCGGCGTTTTCCAGCGGCGTCGATGATGTCCCGCGGAATATCGCGGGGATAAAAAATAGTCCGGGATTGTTTTATATAGAAAGGGCCCTCGCAAATAATATCACGGAAACGCAGGTATTCTGTTTTCTTTGGTTCCACGGCCATAATTTCTTTTGCTTTAAGGAAATGATCCGCAAAACGACGCATATATCCAACCATGATGACGGCTTGGGGGTATGTTTTCTGTAAGGCGATAAGTTTTTCCAATTCCCCCAGGGCCAAGGTTACCGGTTTCTCTACAAATATATGTTTCCCCGCTTTCAGGCTCCGTTCAATATATTCCCCATGATACTGATCCGGAGATAAAATAAAAACCACTTCGGCGTCCGATTTTTCGATAAGTTCAGCCGCGTCTGAATAGGTTTGGGGGATATGGTATTTATCCTTAATAAACGCTAACAGAGAAGGGGATACATCGGATGCCGCGGTAAGACGGAATTTATCCCCCATGTCCTGCAATATAGGCAAATGCATCAACTGCGCTACTTCGCCTAACCCAATAATACCAACATTCATAATATCCTCCCAATGTTACTGAATCGGGGAGGAGGGCTGCCCATTAATGGAGCAGCCCTCCTCCCACACCGCCGCGCGAACTGCCGGGCGCACATGAACTACCCCGCCATCCGCGGCAAAAATTTAAATTTTCGCCCTAAAGCTCCCCCGCGAACCCTCTCCCGCGAACCGGTGAGCGGGTTCTTAGCGGGCTCTTGGGTATTACACCCGCGCATTCCAATTAAGGAAGGTTTGTACCAATTCTTCGCCTAAACCTTATTCCCTAATCCGGTAAATTCCTCCTTCTTCCGCTACCATCAATTCTTTCTCCAGCGTTTCAAGGGCCCGGTAAAGTTCTTCACTTTCAGTTTCCCTGTCAATACGGTTCTGTAGTTCCTCCGCGGCGCCCGGGCCGGCTGAAACAAGCGAACGGATAATGCTGCCGCGGAGTTGCCTGAAGGAGCCTTCAAAGGGGCTCTGTTTGGCATAGTGGCGGCTCCTCCTGTTTGGATTAGCCGTGAGTTTTTTAAGGGAAGCGCCATAGTCCATAAGCGCCCAATACCATACACGCGGATTTTCCGTGTCAAGCGTTTCTTCCAGAATAGGCATAATTTCCCTATCAGTTACGTTTTCCTTATCCTTAAAATAAAAATGAAGTATCACCGCGCGGATATTGGTCTCGATAAATACGGACGGATAGTTATAGGCAAAACAGGCTATGGCTCCGGCTGTATAGGGCCCTATGCCGGGGAGCTTTGCCAACTCCGCCGGACTTTCGGGTACCTTGCCGCCGTGATTGCCGGTGATAATCTTGGCGCAGTCCCTAAGATACCGCGCCCTGCGGTTATATCCCAAGCCGCTCCATTCCTGGAGGACCTCTTCAAGACCCGCCCCCGCCAGATTCTCAGGCTTAGGCCATTTGTCTATCCAGCGTTTCCAGTAGGGCTCCACCCTTTCGGTTTGAGTTTGCTGCAGCATCAGTTCCGAGACCATGACGCCCCAAGGGGAACAATCAGTCCGCCAGGGAAAGACCCTTCCGGCTTCCTTATAGTAGGAGTAGATGATCTTACGGAATTCAGCCGTATCCATACAGTTCTTTAAGACAGGAATCTTTGCCTTACCGTATCGGCGATCAAGGCTGAAATTTCAGACGGCATTATATCATCGGTGTCAATGATCAAATCGGCAAAGTTGTAATCGTCGTTATCAATATTATAGATCCGTAAATACCGCTCTCTGTCCTGCCTGTCCCGTTCTTCCGTAAAACGGGCTACCTCTTCAATGCTCCCGCCTTCCCGCTTTTGAATACGGCCTGCCCTGGTCGTAGCCTTTGCCCTTAGGTATACCTTGAGGCTGGCTTCCTCCAGCATCCAGATTGCCAGGCGTGATCCCAGTACACAGCCTGACCCCTCCCGCGCCAAGCGGACCTGGCGTCCGTCAATCTCCTTATCCCAGGAATCGTCCTTTGCGGCCAGGGATAGAATTTCAGGCAGGCTTATACCCTTTTCTTCGGCAAGATTGCGGAAGGTAAAATTAATAAAACGCAGCCCCAGGGTATCGGCAAGCCGCCTGCTTACCGTAGTATTCCCGCAGCCGCTCTTCCCTGAAATTGCTATACGCAAATCATCTTTTGTTTTACTCATTCAACATTCCTCAAGAACACTGAATATTTCTGTATAAATCCCATCGAACCACAAGGTTCGCGGTTCGCGCTAACCCAGTTTGGGGATTGGCCCTAAATATAAGGAAAATTATCCTGATTTAAATAAACCCTGATGTTATCAATTATACTCTCCTTAATATGCCTTGTCTACGGCCAGGGCAGCAATTTTACTTTTAAGAAATTTAACCGCGAAAGGCGCGAAAAGACACGAAAAGGAAAGTACACTGCTTCCAAATACCGCGAAAATACCCAAATTTGAAGAATTTTAACCGCGAGGGGCACAAAGGCGCACGGAGGTTTTGGTAAGAAAACACTCTTCGTGGTTAAAAGTAAAATTCCTGCGGCCAGGGCGGCAATTTTACTTTTAAGAAATTTACCGCGAAAGGCGCGAAAAGACACGAAAAAGCAAAGTACGCTGCTTCCAAGTACCGCGAAAATACCCAAATTTGAAGAATTTAACCGCAGACCTCACGTCAGACCAAAGGTCTGCAAACACGGACTTTTTGTTCGAACTCCCCGCTTTCGTCCGTGAAGTCTGTGCGGTCAGTGGTTATTCTTCAAAATTTTTGCCGTTTTTAAGCTATTCCAGAGATTGAAAAAAGTAAGCGCCGTTGCCCTGGGTAACGCGCCTAAGGAAGGTATTAATGCCAATAATATTAGTATTTGCCCGGCGTCCTTTAATACGATTGAAACGAATTTAATGGTTATTCGATATAAATGATGGTTACATTCATTTATATATGATTGAATTAATCATTATTACACGATATATTATATAAGAGAATCAGGAGCGCCGTCGTTTTTAATATTAAAAGAGGGTTTCCTAAAACCAACCGAGTTTTGGGAAAGGGCTCAAAATAGTACGATTAAAGCGTGTAAAGTCTTGCACAAAATTATATAAATTTGTAGTTTTATTGTAAATTGTAAATTTATGTGTAGTTCTTTTAAAACTTCAATTTTAAAAGAGGCCCGCTAACAAGATATGTTTGACCTTGTTTTCTGTAAAAAACAAGGGGGGAACCCCGATGAAAAATGAAAGTATCGATCCGCACGTTTCTACTTTTTATAAAGCAGTATCGCTATTGGTTTTAACGCTTGTTCTGGCGGTAGGGTGCGACAACTTTATGCTGGAAACTGGTGAAGAGGATGCTTTTAAAGAAAAAATTGAGGAAGATGTTTGGGTTGCAACCGCCCCGCAGCTTACGCTTACGGTACGTCAAAATGGAAACGAGGGGGCAACCAATCCTACCGGATCGACTACGGTAAAGCAGAGAGTACCCTTTAGGGTGAATTTTACGCCGGATAAGGACTATGCCTTTGTAGAATGGCGGGCCTATACCAATGACGAGGCTAAAACCCCGCTGGATGCTACGTTTATTGAGTTTGCAAACAAGAACAGCGAAGAAACCGATGTTACCGTCATGGTAGCGGACGGGAATATTCTTATTCAGCCTTACTGCATCAGGCGCGTAACGGTACAGATGTACGCTCCTACCGGCGATAATAACGACAGGGTGCGGAATATGCCCATCGAAGTGCGTTTTACCAAGCCTATAGATCCGAATTCATTGATCTGGCAGCCCGGCGAAGAGCGCGCCACGGTCTTTAAAAATATCAGAATTAGGGGTTCTGGAAACCTGGGCGACGGTTCTGAAGAAGATTACGAAAAGTATTTTGCCGATCCGGTATTGGAAGGGCCGGACGGGGATAAGCGTAAACTTTCTATAGCGCCCAAAGCGGACATTCCGCCGGACAGCCCCCCCCCTCCGCTGAGCCGTATCTATGTCAGCCTGGATAAGAACATTACCGACACCCAAGGGTATACTATGGCGGATACGGTGATGTTTAACTATACGGTCGGCCCCGGTCTGGATGATGCCGGCCCGGATATCCGGGCTGTAGAGGTTGCCAAAGCCGGGCATACAGATCTGCTGCCGCCCCTCGATGTGAATGAACGCCGTGTAAAGGAAAATGACATAGTTGTTATTTTTTCCGCGTTTGACGAAGTAACAAGGGAATCTATTGGCCTGGTCAATATTGCTGAGAAACACCTCTATACTACCGACGGATCGCCTGGCGCCGGTGAACACCCGGTATACACGACGACTTTTAACTTTGGGAAAGCCGCGGCCGATGATAGCGCGCTTGCAAGTGCAAGTGATAAACAGAAACTGGCGTTCGCGTACGCGCAGTTAGATGAGCATTATAAGGATAATATCACCGTTGTTCCCTATACCCTCCAATCTGGAGACGGGGTTATAGAGCTAACCGTTAGCGCGTCCGACTCCAATGACAACTGGACATCCGGTACGGAAGTAAGAAGATATATCCTTGTTAAAGATACAACGCCGCCGCCCGCAACAACCGCTTCTATTGGGTTTATCGGACCCAATAACGAGGGCTGGCTTAATGTTAAACAATCAAAACTGGCCTTTAAGAGTAACGGAGCAACAAACTTTAACCCCGGCGCCGGCAACAACAGCGCCAGCGGCCACACAATACTGGATTCAAGCGCGGCTATTGGGGAATACCGGACAGGCGCAAGGTCGGATAAGATAGAGTGGTCGTTCAGGCTTGGAACCGGGGCATGGACCGGTTGGTATAAGGCCAATGCCGCGTTACCCGGCGTGAACGAAAATAATATTGGACAGGCAGAAGGGTATGCCTGGCTGGACGCGATAAATTACAGCCAGCAGGGGGTAGTCCCGATATTTGTAAGACTGCGCGATGATCTGGGGAACGAAACCGGCGCGATTCAGCTTGATACGGTTAAAAAAGACACCCAGCCGCCGCTCTTTACAGGCGGCGAAAACGCGGATATCAGCTTTGTTGCCGCTAACGGCGGCGGGCTGCCAAGCGTAACCCTACCCGATGGGGATACCTATACGGCGCTTAGCTCTTCTGACAGCCCAAATGACAGCCCAAAGGCTAGGTTTAAGGCGGTTGACCAGGGCCCAAGCGGTATTGCTGCGTATGCAATCACCACAGGAACCCTTGATCTTGATAGGCTTCCTTCTGATTCTGATTGGGTCCCTGTAGGCAGGGCGGATAGTATTGAAACGGAGGGGTCTCTTCCTAACGGCATTACCGGGAGCGAGGGGATAAAACCCGTCCATATCTGGCTTAAAGATGAGGCCGGTAATATCGGCGTAGGCGGAGCGGCTGCCGTTACCAACACGGCGGCCGGCGCACAAAGCTTCATCATACAGCCAAACAAGCGCGTTGTTTTTGTGGATAACGGCAATCCAACGGTAGAGCAATTCTATATGACCAGGGACGCGGCTCCTGTTTATAACGGCGGTTCAATTTATGAACAAGGCACTACTGTGCCTGGCGGATACTATTCTAATAAGGTAGAATCCGGCAAATCCAAATGGTTCTTCGGCTTTATCGCGGCCGATACGGGCGTTGGGGTTGACCGCTTTACCATTAATGACGGAGAACCCGGCGCATGGTCAACAAATTTTTCTATCTACAACAAGGATACGGTGCAGACTGACGGCAATTACACGGTATGTATAGAAGACATTGATGACACCCTGAACGGCGGAAAGGTCTTTGTAAAGGGCTGGTTTACCATCAGCGGCGATAACGGAGCGCGTACCGTTTCCCTTAAAGCGGCGGACAGGCTGGGCAACCTAACGGATACCGGCGTTGGGCAGCAGAATGTAGGTGCTGTGTTCTTTGATAATGTTGATCCTGGTTTATCAACAGTCGAATTGGATACGAGCCATACCTCATATATGGATGCCAATTCTGTTAGCGGCAAAAAGATACTTTTTGTTAAGGGTACTGATACGGACAAGCTCAAGCTCAAGCTGACTGTTGAAGATGCCGGCGACACTGCCGCGTCCGGCGTAGACAGTATAACGGTAAGCGGCCTTACCTCCGCACCCCAGACTGTGAGCGGTAATTTTACGGCTGCCGAATTTGACCTGGATAAGAAAGATAGCAGTCTGCCTGTATCGATTGGATCCGGCCTTGTTGCGCCTACCTACATCCTGTACGATAAGGCGGATAATACTACAGGCGGAAATTTTGTTGTAATGGCGGGCGACCAGGCAGCGGATTATGTGTACTGGGATACGGCGCCCGCGTCCATAGGCAGTGTAACGGTAAAGAGCGCCGATGTTCTTGGGGTAAGGCCCCCGGCAGGAAGCATCTCCAGCGGCAACGTTCCTTTTACCAACGACTTCTCCGCGTACTTTACCAAGCGGCCCTTTACGGTAACGCTGAACAATGTTACCGAACTTGGTTCCGGCATACAGAAGATATATATTACCGGAAATTTGAACCTGACCGGCAGTAACGTAAAGGTGAAGGTTGGCGCAACCACCTATAATGCCGCCATTATAGCCGGAGATAATACCGCAACTCTGACGCTGGAACCGCGTAACAGTAGTAACCAGCCCATACCGCCCCTGCGGGTTAGCAGCGCAACCTTTGAGATTACCGGCCTTTCGATAAGCCAGACTGATGATGATGATGCCATTGAAGGGCAGACTTTAACGGTAAGCGCCCGGCTTGAGGACGGGGTTTATACCGGGGAAACAGCCCAAGCCGGTAACAGTCTTAAAGTAGCGCTGGCCGCGCCCGCACATAGTGTTAATGAGTCCGGTGAGGGGACAGTTGCGCCCGATTTCCGCCTGGTTCCAACCGGTATGGATTCGGCTGCCGCCGATTACATTGTGGGTGTAGACGGGGTTGATCTTATCTACCAAGGCATAGCTACAGGCGCAAGCGGCCTGGCAATGGTCAGCTTCAGTCATCCCGATAGTTCCGCTCTCTCTATCGATTATGCCTCGGCGGAGGTGTACCTGGATAACAACTCATCGCCTACTTCTGTTGACTGGGTTACAAGCAGCTATTCAAACCGTAAATACTATTATGCTTACTTTAGCCAGCTTGAAACCAGCCATGTTGGAGTAACCGCGGCAAAGGTACGGATTAAGGGCCTTAAACTGGTTATTGATGGTTCAGATACCGCCCAATTCGACATTCAGGGAGCGGTCTACAATATTACCTGCGATATAGGCGCCGCTCAGGATACCACCGGCGGCAGCGCTGAAGGCACGGCCCGCGGCCTTTTTGACAATGAGCTTCCGGAGATTAGCTCTATTACGCTTGCGGGAAGCGGAGTCAAGGAATTAATTCCTGATATTGGCAAGGCCGGCAATACGGACGCCATGAATCTTAACATCGGCTTTAAGGAAAGGGGAACGGGCCTTAAAACCATAGTCTTTGCTGATGATGTCTTTACTCCAACGCTTACGTCCGGTACAACAGGTACGGCAACGATTGTTGAAGGCGGAAGCGGTTCGTATAACTGGGATAGTACAAGCAAAACCCTTACCTTTACTTCTCCCTACCCCACAAGCGGCGGATCGGCTGCAAGTACAATTGTTATCCCCGGAACCATCAGCAGCGGGGACGGTACTAAGCTGGTACAGATAAACGCGGTAACTGACGTAGCGGGTAACGCCGCAAACACTGGTCCCTGGACCGACACAATCTACATGGATAGAGTAGGGCCGGTTTTCAGCGACGCGCGGATCAAAAACGCTGTAGCGGGTTATGAAGTTGCGGGCTATACCGGGGGCGCTGTTACCTACACCGTAAAGGCGGTAGAAACCGGCGCGGGGCTTGGACAGATCACCTTTGGTGGTAATATGTTTACTACTATAACGGGCGTAAAGTTTAAAGATACTGCCGTAGCCTCTTCCGCTTGGAGCTATACCCCCGGCGTCCTCAGCTTTACTACCCGCCTTGCTTCTGTAGGTGAAGGGGCGGACCTTGAAATTACCGGAACGGTTGATACAACAGTGGGGGAAAAATCCATATCCATAACAGCAGGGCAGGATCGGGTTGATAATGCCGCAACGTCAGGCTCACTTGATTTAACATACTACGTGGATACCGCGGCCCCCTCGGTAGGTTCAATGGCGTTTACCCAAGCGTATGCGCCAAGCAACGGGGACGCCGTTCTCCAGATAACCTTTACCGATCTTAACGGCGCAGCCGGATCCGGAGCCGGGCTCAAGACCCTGAAATTTGAGGATAATAATTTTCAACCGGAAACAACATCAGCCGCTCCTAAAGGAACGGCGCATATAGGAACCGAGACCGGTACAGGGGTTGCGTATAGTTACAGTAGTAATACGATCACGTTTGACGATAGTGCGGAACTTCGCGGCAACAGCCAGATAACGCTTTTTATTACGGGTACGGTTATTAGCACCGGTACGATCACCGCCACGTTGAACTCCGTATCGGATCAGACGGGGAATACCAATACCAATAGTGGATTGCCGCTGGGGGCATCGATCATTCTGGATACCGTAGCGGTAAAGATAACGGGGGTAGAATTTGTTGACGCTTCCACAGGCAGTTCTTACACTAACGGCGGTGAAACCTACACGAAGGCGGATGGGGCCAAGGTAAAGGTTTCATTCATTGAGGAGCATTCCGGTATTAACACCTTAACGTTGAGCGGCGGCTTTACCCCAACAGATACAGGCACGGTACAGGTTGGCGGAACTGGAGACCCTATCGACTTTACCGCCGTCGGTAAGGTAATTACCTTTGCCGCCGGTATAACGGGCAATAGTAGCTATATAGAAATACCCGGTACGCTGGATGTTCCTGACGGTCAAAAGACTATCAGTGTTACAGAGGCTAAGGACGCGGTAGGGAATATCAGCGGTAGTGGGGACGGGGTTCCGTATACCGGAACCAATACCAGCCTGGATACCACGCCGCCGGGCTTTGGACCGCCTATACTGGTAAACGCGGGATCAAATTCCGGTTTCGTAACTAACTATACCGCGGGACTATTTAGCTATACCGTGCCGGTAACGGAAAGCGGGTCCGGCATTAAACAGATTGTTTTTGCGTCAAGCGCCAGATTTGCCGTGGATGAGATAACAGACGTAGAGTTTGGCGACAATACCGTAAATACTAGCAATTGGTCATATAGCCCTGACTCCGGCATCCTCACCTTTAACACACGGCAGGCTTCACCGGCTGGTGGTAGTTCGGTGAACCTGGTGATAACCGGTACTATTACCGGCGCCGCGGGAGCCAGGACTATAACCCTGGTAAGAACCTCTTCCACTGACAACCTGAATCAAGCGTCAACCGGCGGGGATCTGGACGCAAGTATCACACTGGACACCCAGGGGCCCCAAATAACCGCTATGTCCCTGGATGTAGCTTCTACTGCCGACGGACAACCGGGAACGTCGCACGGCGGCCCGTTCAGCAAGACCGGGAACGCGAACCTTAGCATCAC
>JAISQR010000046.1 GCA_031274035.1 Treponema sp.
ATAAAAGAAGTTATTCCCTTTAGTCTTGATCTTCGGGAAATTAAAAATATTACCAAATCCAAAGAAGTTTTTTTTCAAAAAATAAAAGAAATTTTTAATGCGGTGATAGAATTCAGGGAATCCCGGGTTGGGGGCAGATACCAAATGGTTGTCTTAAAGGCAAAGGATTTTATTGATCATCATTATTCGGATCAGGATATATCACTCCATACCACCGCTTCTTATGTTGCCATCAGTCCCAACCATCTGAGTACGGTTTTTTCCCAGGAGATGGGGGAAACCTTTACTGAATATCTTACCAATGTCAGAATCGAAAAGGCGAAGCACCTGCTTGCGGCTACCGGCATGAAGAGCGTTGATATTGCCTGCGAGACGGGTTTCAGCGATCCCCACTATTTCAGTTTTATCTTTAAAAAACATACCGGATTATCCCCCAGAGAGTACCGGCAAAATTCGAAAGAACGGGTAAAAAAGGACTAACCGGGCTGATGGCGTAAAATATCCACCTTTTGGCGTAAGAAAACCAACCTTTTTACCGATTCCCCGCGGGGTGTTTTCCGCTTTGATCTGAAAAAAATCAACGAAAGTCAATACAAATCTTCATGTACAATTTTGGGTTAACCAAGGTATAGTGGCATCAATCTTAATCTCATTCTTTTTCACAGGAGGAAGAAATGAAAAAATTAATTGCGGTACTCTTGATCTTGTCCATTGCGGCTTTCGCGTTTGCATCCGGTAGTGGACAGAAAGGCGGCGGGGCTTCCGGCGCTATCAAGGTTGGCATCATCAACAACCCGCCTTCTGAATCCGGCTATCGCACCGCGAATGACAAGGATTTCAAAGACTTCTTTACATCCGCCAACGGCTACGCTCCCTCGTTCTCCTACAGCGATAAGCTTGAAGAGCAACTTGTGGCCTTCAATCAGTTCGTTACCAACGGCGTGGATTACATTCTCCTCTCCGCCGCCGCTACCGACGGCTGGGACGACGCGCTGAGATCCGCACAGAGAGCCGGCGTTAAGGTGTTCCTTTTTGACCGTATGATTTCCGCACCAAACAGCCTTTACGAGGCCGCCGTGGTTTCTGATATGGCCCAGGAGGGTATAACCGCTGTTAACTGGCTGAAAAATCAAAACTTAAGCGCTTACAACGTCATCCACCTTCAGGGCGTTATGGGTTCCGACGCTCAACTCGGACGGACCGCCGCGCTGGACGCTGAATTTAACGCCGGCAGAATGAAGAAGATCATTCAACAGACCGGCAACTGGAGCGCTGACGAAGCGAGAGCTATTGTTCAATCAGTTATCAACGCCGGCACAAGCTTCAACGTAATCTATGCCGAAAATGATGATATGGCAAAAGGCGCTGTCGCCGCGCTTGATGCCGCCGGCATCACCCACGGCGTTCGGGGAAATGTCGTTGTTATGGGTTTTGACTGCAACAAGTGGGCGCTCAGGGAGCTCCTGGCGGGTAACTGGAATTATGACGGACAATGCAGCCCCTTCCAGGCGTCTGTTATTGACGGAATGATTAAGGGCACTACCCCCATTCAGAAGAAAGTCATCTCTGAGGAAAAAGGCTTTGATGCCAAGACAATCAGCCAAGCTGATGTTGACAAGTACGGCCTCGGTGAATAAAAAGGCAAACATCTGAAATAGCGCGGTACTAAGCACAGGGCTTTTGTCTGTGCCGGTGCCGCGCTTTGTTAAGGAGACCGGTTAATGCAGGAAAATACCGTATTAACTATGCGGAAAATTGGCAAAGAATTTCCGGGAGTCCGCGCCTTGCGGGATGTGGATTTCACCCTTCGCCAGGGGGAAATTCACGCCCTTATGGGCGAAAACGGCGCGGGTAAGTCAACGTTGATAAAGGTATTGACCGGGGTTTACCATAAGGATTCGGGAGAGATTTATATAAAAGGGATCGATAAGGCAATAACTATTAAATCGCCGCAGGAAGCCCAGGATTTGGGCATAAGCACGGTGTATCAGGAAATTACGCTCTGCCCCAATTTAACCGTGGCTGAAAATATGTTCATCGGGCGCGGCAAGTATAACTTTGTAAACTGGGGTACGATGAGAAAAAAAGCCGGGGGTATACTTGATAATCTTGGCATACCCGCCAGGCCAACTCAGCAGCTTGCAAATTGTTCGCTGGCAGTACAGCAGATGGTCGCGATTGGCCGCGCCGTTGACATGGACTGCAAGGCGCTTATATTGGATGAGCCTACTTCATCGCTTGACGACAATGAGGCGGCGAAACTATTTACCTTGATGCGCAACTTAAAAGCCCGGGGTGTCGGAATTGTTTTTGTTACCCACTTTCTTGAACAGGTATATGAGGTGTGTGACAGGATCACGGTTTTGCGCAACGGAGAGCTTGTGGGCGAATATGAGATTAAAGATTTGCCGCGGGTTGAACTTGTTTCCAGGATGATAGGCAAAGATATCGTCAACTTTTCGGAGATAAGCCACCGGGAGACAAAAGCGGCGGATCTCAAAAGCCAGCCCGTATATGAGGCGGAGGGGCTTTCCAGCGATGCGGGGGTCAGGCCATTTAACTTTCAAATCAGAAAAGGCGAGGTCAATGGGTTTACCGGACTTCTTGGTTCCGGGCGCAGTGAATGTGTCCGGGCCATTTTCGGAGCCGACAGGGTTACCGGCGGCCTGGTGAAGATGAACGGTTATAAAATCAAGGTATCCAAGCCGATTGAAGCAATGAAAAACGGGATAGGTTATTTACCTGAGGACCGAAAAAACGATGGTATCATAGCCGACTTGTCGGTACGGGATAACCTTATTCTTGCCTTGCAGGTTATGAAAGGCTTTTTCCAGCCCTTTACCAAGGCGCAGGCCCAGGCTTTCGCCGATGAATATATAAAGGCGCTCAATATAAAAACAGCGTCCGCAAACACGCCCATCAAATCCCTTTCGGGCGGTAATCAGCAAAAAGTTATACTCGCCCGCTGGCTTTTAACAAAACCCAAATATCTGATCCTTGACGAACCCACGCGCGGCATTGATATTAGCGCCAAGATTGAAATACAAAAACTGGTGTTACGTTTCGCGGAAGATGGTATGAGTTTAACATTTATTTCATCCGAGATGGATGAATTGCTTCGCATCTGTTCCCGCCTTATTGTTATGAGAGACCGCCATGTCGCGGGCGAGCTTTCCGGCGGCAATATGACCCGGGACAACATAATGCATACCATCGCGGGAGGCACGGACGCAAGATGATTAACCAAAAAACTTTTTTTCAAAGATTTCTGGCTTCAAACCTTATTATTCCTTTTTTGGGCCTGTTGTTGATATTTTTGTTTAACCTGGTTACAAACCCCGGATTTTTTAGAGTCGGCACCACCGTAAACAACGCCGGGAATACGGTTTTAACCGGAAATCTCATAAGCATCCTCGATAACGCCTCCGAGCTTGTGATATTGGCCCTGGGTATGACGCTGGTAACCGCTGCTTCGGGCGGCCAGGACATCAGTGTTGGCGCCGGTATTGCGATAGCGGGCAGTGTTATGCTCAGGGTTCTCTGCGGAAATCAGGTTGCCCCGGAATTGATGCAGGCGCCTATAATTGTCGCTTTTTTGGCGGGTTGTATCGTGGCGATGATTTTTGGCGCGTTTAACGGCGCCTTGGTTTCGGTATTTAAAATTCAGCCCATGGTTGCTACGTTGATATTATATACCGCCGGACGGTATATAGCGTATTGGATTAACGGCGGCAAACTTCCTATTGTCTCAGAACCGCGATTCAAATATTTTGGCGGTTTTATCCCCGGCATTCCCGTTTCCACGCCTGTTTTTATCGCCATAGCCTGCATGATTATCATGGCCTTGGCGTTAAAATTCACCAATCTCGGTCTTTACACCCAGGCGGTAGGGATAAATGAAAAAGCGGCGCGCCTCAACGGCCTCAATCCCGTCTTTATCAGGTTTTTGGCATATGTGATATTGGGGCTTTGCGTTGCTGTCGCCGCCTTCATTAAGGTCAGCAGAAACGCCACAATTAACCACACCACCATAGCGGCTGATATTGAGATGGACGCGATTTTAGCCGTAGCCATTGGCGGAAACGCTCTTGGGGGCGGTAAATTTAGTGTGGTGGGATCAATAATAGGCGCATATACCATCCAGGCCTTGATGACAACGCTCTA
>JAISQR010000084.1 GCA_031274035.1 Treponema sp.
TAAAAAGTATTGTATTGCGCCTATGAAATCCATTCATATACGAACTTACCGGTATTTCTCCGGGGTTTTTATTCAATTTCAATACAAAACGGTTGAAAGACGGGGTATGGAGGGTTGCCATCCAATTCTTCGTGCCCCGGAACTCCTGGGTTCCTTTGTGGTAAAATTTCTTCGTTCTTGGTTATTCGTTCTTACGTTATGGGTCAAGATTAGGGTTAGATGAGGCGCACCCCTTGTTGGGTTAGATTTTCGATTAGGCAACGCGCACTCTAAAAACTTCAGTTTTCAGAGGTTCCCTCCAGTATCTGCTCATCAATAGGCTTGCCGCCGGGAACCATAGGCAGTACCCGTTCGTCCTTGTCGATAGAGGCTTCGATAAGGGCGGGCTTCCCCATGGCAATTTCTTTAAGGCCTTTTTCAAGAGCTTCAAGAAAACCGGCATTATCGGCAGCGCGATATGCTTTAACGCCGTAGGCTTCGGCAAGTTTGATAAAATCGGGCGGCATCTCATCAAGATCGGTTTCCGAATAGCGGCCTTCGCAGAAGAAGTCCTGCCACTGCCGAACCATACCCAAGGTGTTATTGTTGAAGATCACTATGAGCACGGGGATATGGTATCTTACCAGAGTCGCCATTTCCGCACAGTTCATCCTGAAGCAGCCGTCGCCGGTAAAAAGTACAACAGGGTTTCCCGGCTTGGCAATTCCTGCGCCTACAGCCGCACCCAGACCGTAGCCCATAGTCCCCATACCGCCGGATGTCAGGAAAGAACGGGGCCTGTTAAACGGATAGAACTGGGCCGCCCATATCTGATGCTGCCCCACATCGCTCACGACGATAGCCTCATCCCCCAGATGTTTGGCGGTTTCCTGTAGGGCAAAGCGGGGATGGAGCTTCGTACCTCCCCGGCTATTCTGAGGCAGAGCCTGTTTCCATTTTTCGATCTCGCCGTTCCATTCGGTTTCCATTTTTGAAGGCAGCTTTTCAAGAAGCCGCGTAAGTACGGCCCTGATGTCGCCCGTAACCCAGGCCGAGGCCCTTATATTCTTGTTGATCTCCGCAGGGTCTATATCAATATGCAGTATCTGAGCGTTACGGGCAAAATGGCTGGTACTGCTTGTTACCCGGTCGGAAAAACGCGCCCCTATTGCTACAAGGAGATCGGCCTTCTGTACCGCCTTGTTGGATGCCACCGTTCCGTGCATGCCTATAAGCCCGGTACAGAGCCGGTGGCCGCGGGGAAAAGCGCCCATTCCCATCAGGCTTAAAGCGACCGGCGCATTGAGACGTTCCGCAAGGCTTTTAAGTTCCTCTTCGGCGCCGGAAATGATAACGCCTCCGCCGGTGTATAGCACCGGACGTTTAGCATCCTTCAGCATTGCGGCGGCTCTGTCAATATCAGCATCCGTAAAGGTCTGTCTCTCG
This sequence comes from Treponema sp., assembly GCA_031274035.1. Taxonomy (GTDB): domain Bacteria; phylum Spirochaetota; class Spirochaetia; order Treponematales; family Breznakiellaceae; genus JAISNI01. The sequence goes on from JAISQR010000084.1 coordinate 1,426, forward strand.
TTCCGTGCGGTTAGGCGTTGGGCCCTAGCCCCCAGGGAAGTTTCAGCCTGTCCTCTTAGCCCCCCACCCTGGACCGGATATACGGCCGTGGTAATATTCTGGGGAATGTCTATGAGGACAGGCCCCGGACGGCCTGACCGGGCTACGATAAAGGCTTCCCTAACGGTCTCCGCAAGTTCATTTACGTTTTTTACAATCCAGTTGTGCTTTACAACCGGCATTGTAATGCCCGCAATGTCTACCTCCTGAAAACTGTCTTTCCCCAAAAGATAGGTTGAGACGTTTCCGGTAATGGCCACAAGCGGCACCGAATCTATGGCAGCGGTGGCAATACCGGTAACCATGTTTGTAGCCCCGGGCCCGGATGTCGCGATACATACCCCGGTTTTTCCGGTAGAACGGGCATAACCGTCCGCGGCGTGGGCTGCGTGCTGTTCATGGCTTACCAGTATATGCCGTATCCTGTTGCGGTATTTGTACAATTCATCGTATATATACAGAACCGCTCCGCCGGGGTAGCCAAAGACAGTATCAACTCCCTGCTCAATAAGGGCCTCAATCAAAATACGGGCGCCGGTATAGTGCATTTTCTTTACCTGACCAGCTATCGCTATACCGTTTTTACAACTTTGCAATTTCATCAAAGGATAGACCGGTAACACGGGCAATTTTTTCGATAGGGTCCCCTATAGCCATCAGACTTCCTGCTGCTTCTATTTTTTCTTCCTGTCTGCCTTCCCTTCGCGCCCGTTCTATCTCGTCTTTGCTGATACTCAGTAATACTTCACTGGCCATCGCTATTTCCTCCTCATACGCTATTATTTCATTTATCTTCTGCCGCTTGCTTTTTTCCGTTATTATACCGGAAAAAGATACCCCTTCATCAGGGAAGAACCGCCCCTTCACTAAAAACGCTATCTGATATACCTCTTGCAGACGTTGAATGTCTTATCATGGCAAATATCGATAAGGCCGTCGGTTTCATCAAAGTGCAGTACAGACATAATCCGCTCCTCTTTATATTATACCTTAAATACGCCTTCCTTGTCAGGAATGCGCCGTATTTCGGCTGGCCGCACTGACACCGCTCCGTACCTTAAGCCCTAACTCCGCTTGTTTTAGAGTGTCTAATAACTTATTGCTATACAAAGAAATACGCAATAGACAGCCTAATTTGCGCGGAGTTAGGGCTTAATGGGTTTTCCTTGTTTGCCTACTTCCCCTTTCAGCTTGTGCCGGGGTACTCCCTTGGGCAAGAGCGTTATATACTATTGTTTTAAACAAGATGTACTCGTGTCTCTTTTGGGGCTTGTTCTATTCTGCTAATTGGGTATTATTAATGAAGGGGGTGTATTATGACCGGCTATCCGGTTGTAGGCCGGACCTTTGATTGGAAGGCGCGGTCCATACCCAAGAGCCCGCTCATTGGTTCGCGGGGAAGCCTCAGGGGGGGGGGGGGATATGTTTATAAAAATAAAACACGCGTTAAAATTTGCTTTTTTAAAAAAGCGGATAAATTCCCCATTACCCAAAG
>JAISQR010000137.1 GCA_031274035.1 Treponema sp.
TAGCCCACGCCGATTGCATCAAGAACACACCGCTCGCACTCGGCGAGGTCGACGATTTGGAAAACGCCGTAGCCTAAAATCGGCATTTTAACGCCATTGTTTAAAGTTACATAATCCATCACAAATTCCCCCTTACTTCCGCACGGCCAGTATTCGCTCTAACACTGCTTCGGCATTGTTTGCCTGCGTCTGCCCTACCCTGGCGGCAAGTACCGCTATGAAGCTCCGTATCTGCGCTTCAGTTAAGCCTGTGTTCATCGCCACGCCGATATGGGACTGCAGTTGGGCGTTGACGCCGGGGATGTTCGAAAGGGCGGAGATGGTCGCAAGCTCCCGTTCCTGGTTATTCAAGACGCCACGCGCGAAGATGTCGGCGAACAGGTGTTCCTTCAAAAAGACCTCGATAACGGGAACAAACACCGCGTATCCGGCGGGCGGGGCATCAATAGGCTGCCCGGTGAGTTCGGCCAGATTTTCCCTGCCTGTTTGATACCTGTCGGCATCGGGCGGTAATGCCTGAGGCTCCGCGCCGGTTTCGTCCTTAATGCCCCTGCTTTCCCTTGCCTTGATCACCCCACTAAAAGCATTGATCCCGTTGAGGCTTCGGGGAAAACCCGAATAGGCGTACAATTGGATAAGCACTTCTTTTATTTCGTTGACCGTAAGGCCGGCGTCAAGCCCCTCGTTAAGCGCGGTCTTGAGCCTGCCCGTTTCACCGGAGGCGGTAAACGCGGAAATCGTAACGATGCTCCGCTGCTTTGCGGACAGGGCGCTTGTATTCTGCGCCATGGAAGCGTTAACCGCCTCCCGAATCCGTCGCCCCGCATCGGCGTACTGATCATCGGTAACCGGTTCCTGCCACGTAACCGTGTCCTCCGAAATTGCTACATGGATCATCGGCGAATCCGCCGCCGCGCCATGCCAGTGCTTTACCCCGGGCGGGCAGTGGATCACATCCCCCGTACGGGCCTCGTACACATCACCGTCCCATTCGCCGGTCCAGGCCATGCCTGATATTACAATCAGGGTCTGCCCCGCCTTGTGGGTATGCCAGTTAGACCGTGCCCCCGGCTCAAAGCTCACGTAGGCAATACTGTTGCGCGATGGGGCGGTGGGCGTAACAATGCCCTCGACCAGCGCCGTGCCGGTAAAGAATTCCGCCGGGGCCTGATATGCTTCTTTGAGTCCCGGCCTTGATACGGTTTGGGGCTTCTTTTCGCCTGAACCTTCAGCCCCTCCCTTCGCAAAAAGCGGTGTCATTTGTACCTCCAGGAAAAATAGTATCAAAACAAACAAGGTGAGTCTTTTCATATCGATTTTCTCCTTATAAAAAATATTCATTGTGCCTTCCTATAAAAATTATACTTTCCAGTGATTTTACTTACGGTAAAATATGCTTTTCCCAAAACCGGACAGCCTTATCCAGCCATTCTTCAGCGCTTGTGCCGATTCCCAGGCCAAAACCATGACCAAGGTTCGGATATATATGAAATTCCGTATCAACACCGGCGTCTTTAAGGGCGTTGATACGCCGTTCCATGGTGCGCCAGCTGGCGATCCCGTCATTTTCTCCGATAACCGCAAAATTCGGCGGCTCATTCCCGGTATAATCGGAATGTCCTGTATATTGCATAATGACCGCGCCGGGCCGTGGGAGATTATCGCCGCCAAACGCGGCAGGGCCATAGGAACCTATATAAGCCGCCATCCGTGCCCCCGCCGAACCGCCCCAGAGGGAATAGTCTTTTGTATTGACCTTTAGCGTTTCCGCATTTCTAAAAATAAAGGAAATAGCCGCCGCCAAATCCTCGCAGGCAAGCTCCGCTCCGCCGGTACGATACTGAATAGCAAAAGCGTTATACCCTTTTTTGCTCAATTCCAGCGCATGGGGAAAACTCTCATGGATAGAACCTACATAGGAAAAACCGCCGCCCGCGCAAACAACCGCAAAAGGTTCTCCCGGTTTTCCACGAAAGAAAAACAGGCCGGTATTTTTCTTTGAAGGATTACTTTGCTTTTCTTCCGCCGTATAAATATCATAAAAAATAGTTTCCCCCTTACCGGCCTCATTAAGCATATAATTTAATACTTCCACCGATGTTTCCGTGTTGATGTTGCGGTGATAAGGCAGGAGAGAACCGATGTTATTCAGCTTCATATCAGTTCCCGGCATCCGGTATTCCGTTGGAAACAGGAAACGCCCAAAACCTTCAAAAGCCGGATGATTAATAACCTCCAAGACGGCGGTTTCATCAGTTACACGGGTAAAAGAAGCCGTCATATCCGCTCTTCCCATGTTTGAAGATTCATTGCCAACACACCCGCTTACAGGTATAATAAACAACACGAGTAAACAAAACAGTAAAATGGACATTTGCTTCATCTCCTGCTCTATAATACTTTCCAACGCGCCGATAATATATACACAATCCGACCTATTTATTGCCGAATTCGCTCACTTAAACCGTTTATTTGTTGACAAGACCGGGCTGTTATGCTAATATGCGGAAGCTGGTTCCATCGGACATCTGGTCCGCAATAGCCGATTGTGGAACCAGCTCAAAGAGGTTGATTATGGCGGAATATAATCACATAAACTCGCAGGCAACTGGTGCTTTTCTCAAAAAAACGCTGCTTGGCCTCATGCCGGAAGCCGGCTCTTTTGAGACCGGTATACCGGGCCTAAGAATAACGCGCCAAAACGAACCAACGAAGTCAGATAACTGTTTTTATATCCCCATGATTGTGGTGATGGTACAGGGAAGCAAACAGGTCTTCTTTGGTTCCGAGGAATTTATATACAGCGAAAATCAGTGTTTAGTTACCGGGCTTGATCTTCCCGCCGTGATAAGCATTATCAAGGCAAGGCCTGACAAACCGAGCTTGGCTATTTCTCTTAAACTTGATACCCATAGTATCACGGATCTGTTGGCCGAAATTCCCCAGGCAAAAATTGAATCCGAGGGTGATGATTTTGCCCACCGGGGCATGGCGGTTACCGATGTTGACCCGTATGTGCTGGACGCATTTTTGCGCCTTGCCGAGTTAATCAACGATACAGAACGGCAAAAGGTACTGGCGCCCCTGATTATCCGGGAGGTATATTACCGGCTGCTTATGGGGCCATTGGGAAATCAGCTTCGTTTGATTAACACCATAGGTTCAAAGAGCAATCAGATTGCCCAGGCTATAGCATGGTTAAAGACTAATTATAACAAGCCGGTAAATATTGAGAATCTGGCAAAAATGACGAATATGGCTCCCTCAACTTTTAACCGTTATTTTCGCCATTTGACAAACATAAGCCCCCTGCAATATCAAAAACGCCTCCGCCTCTACGAAGCGCAGCGGCTTATGCTGATAGAAAATCGAAATGCCGCCAATGCGGCACTTTCGGTAGGTTACGAAAGCCCCACCCAGTTTAATCGGGAATATAAGCGTATGTTCGGCGAGCCGCCCCTGGAAAATAAAAAGAGGATTTTGACGGGTTAGTACACTGATAATCTTGTCTTGCTGAAATTCCATAAAAGGGGGGAGGTCTCCCCCCACGCTCCAACCCTCCGGGTTTCCGCTTCCCCCCTCAACGGGGGCTGCGCCCCCGTAACGCCCCCATAGTAGGAAAAAAATTACTTCGCAATTTTTAAAAACATTAACCTTCGCCAACCGCCGCATTTCTTCCCATACCGGGGTATTCATTCCGTAAAGTCGGCTAGGTCGGGCGGATTGCTCCGCCCTTCCC
>JAISQR010000178.1 GCA_031274035.1 Treponema sp.
GCGGCGCTATGGTTCTTGTTTCCATGGTTTCCCTCACAAAAAATCAACTTTGCTTTATCATAGCATATATCGGGCCAGTTTTATAGCCAATTCAAGAATTTTTAATGCGCTCGCCCTGCAGGGGGCTTTAAATTACGCTGAATTTGTGCTGTAATAGACTAACAAGCTATGTATACCCATTGGTTTTCTTCTTCAAGACGGGTTTTCTTCTTCCTCCCGTGTCTTATCATAATGCTTTCGGCATGTACGGTTTATGAGAATCTAGCTGCTCTCTTTAAAGAACCTACCGTAGCCGTATTATGGACCGATAGGCCGGAATTTGCCCTTTATGCCGGATACTTTAATGCAAGTCAAAGCGAATTCAAAATAGAGGCAGAATACCTTGAACTGCCGGCGCAAAAATTGACGAATACAGAAAAATATCCGGATATCGTTGCCGGTAGTTGGCTTAAAAGCACATCCACACGGAGTTTATTCAAACCTTTGGATGATCTTTTTAAAGATAACCTTATAAGCCAACCAGCTTTTTACTCCCGCCTCCTTGATTTAGGTAATATAGAGGGGAAACAGTACCTTCTGCCTGTTGCGTTTAATATCCCCGCCTTGGCTTTAGCCCAGACGCAGAACCGGGCTTTATCCAATCCCTTTACCATTGATATGGCAGAAATAAAAGAATTGGGCAAAGCCTATAATATTCAGAGGAACGGAACTTTTACCCGCATGGGTTTTTCTCCAGCATGGAACAATGAATTCCTCTTTCTTACGGCAATCCTCTTCAACACATCCTTCCGTGAAGCATCTCCGGTTGCCTGGGATACCTCGGCGCTGGAAAGGGCGATAGCTTTTGTGCAGGAATGGATTGACGAAGCTAATAACGGGATACAGGCGGAGGATGAATTTACATTCAAATACTTTTACGATCCCCCAACTAAACTTGCGCTGTCGGGGCGTATTCTCTTTACTTATATGAACAGCGCCGAATTCTTCACGCTGACCGAAGAACGCAGGAGCGGTCTCGATTTCCGCTGGATTTCAGAGCAGGATACCATTCCCCTTATTGAAGGAACGGTTTACTATGGAATCTACAAGGGCAGCAAGGCAAAGAAAGCAACCCTCGCCTTTACCCAATGGTTTTTCCAGGAAAAGACCCAACGGCTTTTACTTGAAACAGCCAGGAACAGCCGGATCAACGAAACCCATTTCGGCATTGCAGGCGGCTTTTCAGCCATGCGCACCGTTACCGAGCAGGTATTCCCGCAGTTCTACCCCGGCCTCCTGGGGCACATGCCGCCCGCTGATTTTCTCTCTCCGCCGAACATCCTTCCCAGGAACTGGACCCCGCTCAAGGAAAAGGTTATACTTCCCTACCTTTACGAGCGTATACGCCACAAAAGTAAGGATGAGATACGTTCCCTTGAGCGGCGTATCTCCGAATGGAACCGCTTGAATAACCCGTATCAATAGTTTTCTGCTTTAATCTGAAAGTAAGACTGAGGATGCTTGCAAACTGGGCAGAGTTCCGGGCATTTCTTACCGATTACAATATGGCCGCAGTTGGAACACTGCCAGATTGTATCGCCGTCCCGTGAAAAGACCAAACCTTCTTCGATATTTTTAAGAAGTTTGCGGTAGCGCTCCTCATGGGCCTTTTCGATCTGGGCAACCAGCGAGAAGAGAGCGGCTATATGGGTAAAGCCTTCTTCTTGAGCCTCTTTGGCAAAACCTGCATACATATCGGTCCATTCGTAGTTCTCGCCGTCCGCCGCATCCTTCAAATTGGCCTGCGTATTGGGAATATCATCGCCATGGAGCAACTTGAACCAGATCTTGGCGTGTTCCTTTTCATTTTCAGCAGTTTCACGGAAAAGAGCGCCAATCTGATGGTAGCCTTCCTTCTCAGCCTTGGAAGCATAATAGGTATACTTATTCCGCGCCTGGGATTCCCCTGAAAAAGCAGTCCAAAGATTCTTCTCAGTTTTTGAACCCTTCAGTTCCATAAATTCCTCCATAATGATTAAAATATAACGCAGAGGCTTTCCCAAAACCAACCAAGTTTTGGAAATAGCTCCGTATTTTAGAGGTTTTTTAAGCCTCTAAAACCTCTTATCAGTATCTGCAATTCGGAGAGTACAGTTCAAACAGCCCTATTTTTCCTCCCTGCCGGACACTGTTGATTCCGGAAAAATAAGCGGGTTTCTGTTACGTAAGAGTTCCTCTCACACCCATATCCTTAGTATATACCCGGAAAAGACTTTTGTACAAGAATGGCGTTCGCCCAAGTTTGTGCGATTTTTATATGCGTTTTCAAGTGCTTTTAACAAAAGGACCCCGTCCCTTTCGCTCCAACCGGCTCATTACGGCGTTGAAACGCTGCGTTCCATTACGCCGATTTTCCATTGCCCCCGCATGAGGCCGCCTAAAGCAGTTACAAACAAATTCCCCTTCCATCTTCCTCTACTTTGTACTATACTTTTTATATGTATTCCTCTATTTTTTCTAAAAAAATATCTGTACTGCTGGTAATAAGTTCTGTAAGCACGCTTCTTCTTTCCGGCGCCTGTTCCAAATCCGGCTCTATAAATACCCTTAACCCTCAGCCGGCGCTTCCAGTCGGCGCTCAGAGGCCGGAAGTTGCGGCTGCCGCCCTAATAAACGATATGTCTAACCCAAAAATTCCAGATACAACCATAGCCGATACCTCTGAACCGGAACCGCTTAACACAGGAGCCGTGGAAGAGGCGGCTTTTACTGAAACGCTGGATCGTATCCTTAAACGTGCAGGTATTCCTGAAGACATGTCCCGGCGGGTGCTAATAAAAGCCGCCGCCGGCCCTTCGTTTATTCTGGATCTCCTGGCCGTAATGGAAGGGGACCCTTACCTGAGGCTCCTTGTGGATAAGCAGCACCCCCTGCCGGATCGGTACGCACCGGATGACCTTGTGGAACTCGGAGGGAGGGCGTCCTACCAGGTAAACCGCAGCGGCCTCCTGCTCCGCCGTGCGGCGGAGGAAGCCCTGGAAGAAATGGCTACGGCGGCAAAGGCCGAGGGTATTACCTTGACTGCCTCTTCTGCGTACCGTTCCTACGATTATCAGATAGAGGTCTATGCAAGGAATGTCAGACAAATGGGGCAAGCGGCGGCGGATAGAGAATCGGCACGGCCTGGATACAGCCAGCATCAAACCGGCCTTGTTGTAGACTTCGGCTCCATTGACGACAGCTTTGCGGAGACCAGGGCCGGCAGGTGGATGACGGCCAATGCTGGCAGATTCGGCTGGTCGCTCTCCTTCCCCTACGGCTATGAGGCGGTTACCGGTTACCGCTGGGAAAGCTGGCATTACCGCTATGTAGGAAGAGAACTTTCGTTTTTTATCGGCGCTTACTTTGATGATATACAGCAGTATGCATTACAATTCATCAGGGAGTGGGAGCGCAGCAACGGACAATAAATAGCAGCCTGTTGCTGCGCGTGAATTTGCGTGTTGAGCCGGGTGAAGACCTTCTCCCGCTTTCAATTACCGTTCCCTTTAATCGCGTTTTTCTTCCCCCTCTTTCTTTGCCGCAGCGCGGAGCTTCCGCAGTTCAAAAACTATCATTACGGCGGTAAGCAGGAAAGAAAATCCATCGGCTACCGGCCCTGCGGCTGCTACACCCCAGAGCCCCCAGATACGGCCAAAGATCAACATACACGGAATAAGAACTATAAACTGCCGGAGCATAGTAAGAAAAATTGATATCTTTGGGCGTCCGGTAACAACAAAGAGATTTGCAGAAACGATCTGGAAGCCGTTGAGAGGGAGGAAGAGAGTCATAACCCGCATAGCCCAGGGTGCAAAACGGAGGAGTGCATCACTCCCCTGGGGCGCAAAGATATTCACCAGGGAAAGAGGGATAAGTTGGGTCAGGGAAAAACCTAAGATACAGATACCGGTGGCCGCCGCTATTGCCCTAATGTACGCGCTCAACACACGGTCGAAACGTTTTGCCCCGTAGTTGTAGCCGAGTATAGGCTGGGCGCCCTGGTTTATGCCGAAGACCGGCATAAATATCATCATACTAACCGATCCTACTATATTCATACCGGAAAGGGCGACATCCCCCCCGTTCGCTACGTTGAGAGCTTCAGCCCCGTACCACCCCATACTGGTATTGTAGAGGAGTTGTACCCCGCTCATAATAAACTGGAGGAGAAATTGGGCCGATCCAAAGGCCATGATCTGCCAAACTATACCAGGATTGGGTCTAAAGGTTGAAAATCGCAGCCGTATGACCGCTTTTCTGCTCAGGCTGAAGGAGACAATCCAGATTGCAGAAACAAGCTGAGAGATTATCGTTGCCCAGGCCGCGCCCTCAACTCCCCAATGGAACAGAAAGATGAATATAGGGTCCAGCACCATATTCATACCGGCGCCGATTATCATGCTAATCATGGTAATGTTAGGAAAGCCCTGGGCGCGTGTGCAATGTGAAAAGCCGAAGCCCACCATTGCAAATATCTGCCCCAGCAGGATGATACGCAGGTAACTTCGGGCATATCCCAGGCTTTCGCTGCCCTTCTGCGCACCCAGAATCGAGAGCAGAGGCTCGATAAAGACAAGACCTGCAACGAGCATGACAGCACCCATGCCGGCAAGCAGAAAAAAGCAGTGATTCAGCGCATTTTCCGCTTCAGATCGCTTCCCCTGCCCCAGCCTCATGGAGATCATATTTGCGGAACCTACACCGAAGAGCATAGCAAAGGCCATGCCGATAGTCATAAGGGGCAGGATCAGCGAGAGTCCGCCCAGAGCGGTTTCGTTCACCCCCCGGCCTACAAAGATACGGTCAACGACATTGTAAAGGGCGTTGACCAACATTCCGACAATCGCTGGCAAGGAAAAGCGCAGCAGAAGCCTGCCCACGCTCTCCGTACCAAGCCGATTCGCGGCATCGCCCTGTCCTCCGATTGGTTTGCTTTCAGGAATCTCGGCCTTGTGTGTATGTACCTGAGACATATCGTTTTTTATTTCGGACAAATAATTTTCTCCTTATTCCTTAATTAAGATAAAAGGTTTTCAAATTAGGAATTTGTGGGGCTTTGCCCAAATTTCAATTTTTGGGGAAAACCGCCTTAGATTTAGCGGAAAAAGCGGGCGTTTAGCCGCCTTTCCCAAAACCAACCGAGCTTTGGAAATAGCTCACCTAACTGACTTCTAAAAATCGCACAATAATTTATTCTTTCTATGAAAATATGTCAAGCTAAAAATGTCTTATTGCCAGGGCATCGGTGTTTACTTTTACATAAGCAAGCAGGCATGATAAAATAAGCCGTCAAGATTCCTTGGAGGGGAAGAGTGAAGGTGATAAGTATACGGGATATAGAGCGGGACGTAGATTATCTGGAAGTGCCGCATGGGATACCAGATGAATCGGCGTTTCGGCGGGTGCCTCAGTGTTTAAATCCGCGGCAATTGCAGGAAGGACTTGAAAACTGGTTTATGAACATAAAAATTCGGAACAAAGAGGCGGGAACAGCAGGTCGGATACAAAGTATCCGCAACGATACGGGGGAGCGGTTTCATGAGGTAAGCATGTGGATAGGGAGCATGGATTAATACTTGGGCAGTTGGTAACAGAAGAATCGGAAACGGCGTTTCCGCGAGCAATGAGATACAAGCGGCGCCGAAACTGTTGGACAGTCTGGATGAGGATGGAAAAGAAACGGGTCAGCGCCAAACGCCGTATGATGCACGCCGCCCTGGATTCGGATTTCCTGTATCAGACATTGTTCTTAGAGTAAACGCCGATGCCCTGTAGAAGAAGCGTTTGTAATAGCCGAAAAGTTTGAAATCCGTTATACTCCCAAAGCATGGGAGTTGGCTTAACATTGCTGAAATAGAATAAAGCGCTATGATCAGCCAGTATTTAGTCCGCCGCATTGATATGCGAGGGCGGCTTTCTGCCGAACTTGAGGCATGGCGGCTTAACCGTAATACGACTGAAAAATCAGTGAACCGGCAGTTTACCACACAAGACACGCAGATAAAATTTCACGGTTTGTTTATATCCAGTTATTTAACCTAATCAAGGTACTAGGAGTTTGTGGGGCTTTGCCCAAAAATCGTATAAATTTGCAATTTATTGCAAATTTATACCTTGAAAACTCCCAAAGGAGCCCTGTTAATCGGAATTTTTGCATAAATATACAGAAATTCACCAAAGTCCCACAGACTCCTAGGGTATGTTCACACTATATAAAGTGATACCGATGATCGCCACATAAATAAATGCGGTGAACATGAGGTCAAGTTTGTCATACCGGGCACATACCCGTCGGCATCCTTTTATCCGGCGAAAAAACCGCCCAACTTCATTCCGCCTCTTATTTAACTCCCGGTCATACTCCCACGGATGTACCCGATTGCTCTTGGGCGGTACCACCCAATTGAACCGTAACTCCCATGCCGTTAACCAGGTCAGGTCATCCTCATATGCCCGGTCCGTGAAGAACACCACGCTTTCCTCAAGTTTCCCGATGGTTTCCAGCAAAAGACGCCCTTCCGCCGCATCACAAGCATTCCCGGAGGATAAACTGAAGCCTTTAACCAGCCTATCGCTTGCAGTTACCGCATGCATCTTGGTATTCCACCCTCCCCGCGACTTCCCTATCGCCTGCCTGCCGTTTTTTTTACGAGCCCACGGGCATCGGGGTGGACTTTGATTGAGGTTGAATCCAGGGAAAACACCTTCATGCCGGTCAATCGCTCTGCCCGCAAGTCGGTAAACACCCGTTCCAGAACCCCGCTTTTTGCCCAGCGGTTAAGACGCATATAGACGGTATGCCAGGGCCCGAATTGCTCGGGTAATGCCCGCCATTTGCATCCGTTTTCGCAGATATAGATAAGGGTGTTCAATAAGACTTGATTTTCTATTTTTACATGCCCCCGCTGCTTGGGTGGCAGGGGGGCTATCCGCTTAAATTGTTTTTGCTTGAGTTCCCTATCCCCAGTATATCACATTTTATTAGTATGAACAGACTCTAGGAGTTTGTGGGGCTTTGCCTAAAAATCGTATAAATTTGCAATTTATTGCAAATTTATACCTTGCAAACTCCCAAAGGAGCCCCGTTAATCGGAATTTTTGCATGAATATGCAAAA
>JAISQR010000215.1 GCA_031274035.1 Treponema sp.
CGATCCATGAAAGACACTGATTACCGGGGTGTTGCCCTCCACGACCCGGAAGAGAATTGGGTTTACTATTCACCCATGTCCTGGCACCCCGCAGGTAAGAACGTGATGTGGCCGGAGGGACTGCGCGGGACAAGGACCATGCGTATCCGCATAGCAACACTGCTTGATCACACTCCTGCTGCGGCAGTTCCGGCGCAAAAAACACCGGAAGCGATCCCTTATGCGGTGAAAGACCTTTCCAAGGTTCGTTCCGGCAGCGGCATTGTCGAAGGTAAAATCGCCGGGAAACATTCCGGGTATATAGAGCTTTCAGTCAATGCGGGGAGCCACATAGCCGGTTCAGCCAGGGCGATGTATGTCGATTATAGCGATGATGGCAAGAATTTCTACAATGGTTTTGAAAAATCCTGTTGTTCGCTCACCGCCGAAACCACCTACGAGGCGGACCTGGTACGAAAAGGCGATGATCCGGGAGAAATGAAATTTCGCGCTTCTTTCTCCCCCGGAACCTACGACAAGCCTCCAAAACTGCTATTGGAAAAAAGCCGCGGTTATGCTTCCTACCGGGGAGTTACGCTGAACATCGAAGACATGGCGGAGTAGGAGTACAAATGGAAATAGGTAATCTTAAATGCCTGGGTATGGTGAACCCCCTGGGTATCGGTATAAAGCCATATTTTTTCGTGGGAAATATACAGCGAGGACTTACAGGTCATGCAGAAATCCTACCGGGTTCGGGAATTTGCGCCGGAATTTACGGTCTACGAAAAGTTCACTATTTGTGAAACGCATGAGGAGATCTCAAATGAACCAACGATTGCAAAACATTCTTAACGGAAAAACTGAAAATCATCTCCTGCCTTTTTTCTGGCAGCACGGTGAGGACGAGGCGGTTCTCCGCGATTATATGCGGGCCATCAACGAAGCCAACATCGGTGCGGTCTGTGTGGAAAGCCGCCCTCATCCCGATTTCTGCGGCCCCCTCTGGTGGCGCGACATGGACATCATTCTTGATGAGGCCCGTAAACGGCGAATGAAGGTGTGGATACTGGACGACAGCCATTTCCCCACCGGTTACGCAAATGGCGCAATGAAAAACCAGAGCGATGAGCGCTGCCGAAAAAGCGTTACCTACAGGATCATTTCCTGCGAGAGGAAGCGCCGTATTCGTCTTGATGATGAATTAGCCCACCCTCTGCCGGTACAAAAATCCGCCCTTGAACTGGGCATGGAAAAAATGCGGGGGCCGCAGCCCAGGGCACGAATCTTTGACGATGACCGGCTGCTTTGCGTCAGCGCCATGCGATGGGACAGCGGGCAGATTGAGCGCCGCGATCTTACCGGCTTTGTCCATGACGGTATCCTTGAATGGGAGGTTCCAGCGGGAAACTGGAATGTGTATATTCTGCATATTACCGGAAACGCCGGCTATCATCCTGATTATATCAACATGATGGACGCCGCTTCCTGCCGCGTCCTTATAGACGCGGTATATGAGCCGCATTACGCGCATTACAAAAACGATTTCGGCAAAACAATCGCCGGTTTTTTCTCCGACGAGCCGGAATTCGGGAACGGGCATCTCTACGTCCAGGACAACCTGTTGGGAACGGATCAGGATTTGCCCTGGAGCGCGGAACTGGAAGATCATCTGCGTTCCGTGTGGGGTGATAGTTATGCGTCATTATTGCCGCTGTTATGGGATAATCCGCCGAATGCCGCCGCCGATCATCTCAGCGCCCGTGTCCGGCACGGCTATATGGATGCCGTAACGCGTCTTTTGGAAAAAGATTTTTCACTGCAAATCGGCGAGTGGTGCCGCGCACATAAGGTTGAATACATCGGCCATATTATTGAAGACAACAACCAGCACGCCCGCACAGGTTCATCTCTGGGCCATTATTTCCGCAGTATGAGCGGTCAGGACATGGCCGGCATTGACGACATCGGCGGGCAGGTTTATCCCCAGGGCGAGGATGTCACCATAACGGGGCAGGTGTACGGCAACCGCAACGGAGAGTTCTATCATTACGCGCTGGGGAAACTCGCATCTTCATATGCCGCCATTGATCCCATCAAGAAAGGCCGCTCCATGTGCGAAATTTTTGGCAACTACGGTTGGAGGGAAGGGATCAGACTGGAAAAATATTTGGCCGACCATTTTATGGTACGGGGTATCAATAACTTTGTACCTCATGCCTTTTCACCCAAAGAGTTTCCTGATCCCGATTGTCCGCCGCATTTTTACGCTCACGGGCATAATCCCCAATACCGGCATTTCGGCGCGTTAATGGCCTACATGAACCGCGTGTGTACCCTTATATCGGACGGGCGTCATGCCGCGCCGGCAGCGGTACTCTACCACGGCGAGGCGGAATGGGCGGGAAACTGTATGACTATGGAAAAGCCCTGCCATCTTCTGGCCGACGCTCAGATTGAATATGATATTATTCCACAGGATGTATTTATCGAAACGGATCGGTATAAAACAACCCTTGGTGAATTCCTTACGATAAATTCACAGGAATACCGGGCATTGATTGTACCCTATTCACAGTTTGTAACAAACTCTTTTGCCAACGCGGTTCAAACGCTGCTAGCCGCAGGTTTTCCGGTCATCTTCATTGACGGCCTGCCTGACGCCGTATCTGATATTCCGCCGCATGATACGGAATTAACCGCCCTTTCCGGACGCTTATCCGGCGCGGCAATTATTGATCTTGATGAACTCGTGCCGGTGTTGCGGGCGTATCTTAAAAAAAATGGCGGGAACGCAATTGCTTTCAGCCCGGAGCATAACCGTCTGCGGTATCTACAGTATATCCACGATGATGGTACACAGGTTTACTTTATGGTGAATGAAGGAACCACCGCCTGGAACGGCTCTATCCGTTTTCCCCACACACAACAGTGCGCCGTGTATAACGCGTGGGATAATCAGATTGAAACGGTAAGTACGCATATCACCAACGATTATATGGAAATGGCGGCGGTAATTGAACCGCTCAAAGGCCTCATCGTTATATTTGACGACACGCTGCCGTCCGCAAATAACAAGGAGACGCCGCGCATATGCGCTGATGCCGGAATCAACCTGAAGGAAAACTGGAAAAGAAGTATCTGCTGTGCGTTTGACTATCCGGCATTTGGGGAATCAAAAACGATTACGCTTCCCGATACGCTCGCTGGGGAAAAACCTGATTTCGCGGGATTTGTCCGTTATGAGCGAAGCCTTACGCTTACCGGAAAACAGTTGTCCCAACCGCGCAAAATTATTGAAATTACCGACGCCTATGAGGGGGTCGAACTGTTTATCAACGGTGTATCGGCGGGCATTCAGATTACGCCGCCATTCCGTTATTGTATAGACGATCTGGCAAGGGAAGGGGAAAACTTTGTTACTATTGAGGTTGCGACTACT
This sequence comes from Treponema sp., assembly GCA_031274035.1. Classification (GTDB taxonomy): domain Bacteria; phylum Spirochaetota; class Spirochaetia; order Treponematales; family Breznakiellaceae; genus JAISNI01. Next base: position 3,422 of record JAISQR010000215.1, read on the forward strand.
TTGGAACGGCAGGTACAGCCATCCGGTTTCATGGCGGCAATGGAGGCTTCTCAACCCGGAAACCCATTAGGTATCACCGGGCACGTAATATTATATTTTGGGAGCTTAGATACTTGAACCAATCACTCTTATACCCACGGACAACTGCAAGGCGCCGGGTTAATGAATTGTATATTATCGCTCCCTTGATCATTGCCGTTATATTAGCCATATTACTTTCAGTTTTGAAAATTGAAAAAGCAAATGAAAATTTAAAATTCCCGGAGAAAAACCATGCTTAGAAAAAGATTTAACAACGCCTGGAGCGTTCAGAACAAAGGCTCCCTTTTTTCGGCCTTTTCAGTCGAAGCCCCCAAATCAACGGCAGTTACGCTGCCCCACGACATGATGATAAGCCTTCCGCGCAGAGCGGACGTCCCAAACGGAAAACACAAGGGATATTTCCCCAATGGCAGCTACGAGTACACAAAAACTTTTTTTGTCGATGAAACGTATCGGAATAAAACGGTGATCCTTGAATTCGAAGGGGTCTATAAAAACGCCGCCGTGTATATTAACGGCGATTACGCGGGGCAGCGTCCCTATGGGTACAGCAATTTTTATATCCCCCTGTCCCGCTTTTTGCGGTTCGGTACCGATAACACCATCAAAGTTACTGTCGATACCGGCGATGATTCCCGCTGGTATACGGGGGCCGGTATCTACCGGAACGTGAACATCCTCACCGGTGAACCGGTCCACTTTGCCGTGGACAGCCTTAAAATAACCACGGCGGATATTGGGGATAATTACGCGGTTGTGGAAATTCAGAGCCTTGTAGAAAACTTAGGTCTTAATACGGCAACGGCTTCTGTCTTAACGGAACTTATCGCAGAGGACGGTCGGGTGGTGAACTCCGAGCGGACGCCCCTTACTCTTTGTGAACAAAGCACTCCCCTGCGAAGGCAATTTTTTATTAAAAATCCCGTTTTATGGGACGTTGATTCACCAAATCTGTACGAATGCCGGCAGACTATTTTCCTTGACGGTAGTGATAGTGTTGTTGATACCGAGACCTGCCGCTTCGGTATCAGAAGACTTCAGTTGGACATTGAACACGGGTTACGGATAAACGGAAAAACAGTAAAACTACGGGGTGCCTGTATTCATCACGATAACGGCGTTATCGGGGCCGCGACTTTTGAGCGGGCCGAGGAACGGCGGGTAGAATTACTGAAGGCTGCGGGGTTTAACAGTATACGCTGCGCCCATAACCCCGCGTCCAAAGCCCTGCTCGACGCCTGTGACCGCCTGGGTATGCTGGTCATGGACGAGGCATTTGATATGTGGAGCATCGGCAAAACAAATGACGATTACTCCCGGTATTTCCCTGAATGGTGGGAGCGGGACATCACCGCCATGGTGGATAAAGATTACAACCACCCCTCGGTGATCCTCTACTCTATCGGTAATGAGATCCCCGAGACCGGCAGCGGAATCGGCAGTCAATGGGGCAGGAAGATAGCTGAAAAAATAAAATCCCTTGATTCTTCCCGGCTTACCATCAATTCGATAAACGGAATGGTATCGGTGATGGATAAGCTTGCCGCGATGTGGCCAAAAGAAGACGCGAAGAATACGGATGTCAACAACGCCATGGCCGGTGTCGGCGCTATGTTGAAACAGATAATGAATTCGGAACTTGGTTCCAAGGCCACCGAAGAATCCTATTCCTGTGTCGATGTGGCGGGCTATAACTATATGGATTCCCGCTATGAGAGCGATAAGAAACTGTACCCCAATCGGATTATCTGCGGGTCCGAGACCTTCCCCGCCGGTATTGCCGCGAACTGGAAGCTGGTGGAAGAAAACGATCAGATAATCGGGGACTTTACCTGGACCGGCTGGGATTATCTTGGAGAAGCGGGGCTAGGAAAAATAAACTACAGCGGGAAACAAACCGTTGGCATTTATGGGGCGTACCCCTGGCTTATCGCCTGGTGCGGGGACATTGATGTTACCGGTAACCGCAAACCAATCTCGTACTACCGTGAAATCGTCTGGGGCCTCCGCAAAGAGCCCTATATCGCGGTAGAAAAACCCGAACGGTACGGGGCCGACGGTGTTCCTTCAACCTGGAGTTGGAGCGATACGGTCAATAGTTGGACATGGCCGGGGTATGAAGGCAAACCGATCAAGGTAGAGGTTTATTCCGATGCCGGTGAAGTAGTATTACTGCTCAATGGAAAAACAATCGGCAAAGCCGCCGCCGGAAAACAGGCGGGCTTTAAGGCGGTATTTGACACCGTGTACGCCCCCGGAACCCTGGAGGCCGCCGCCTATTTGGACGGCAGGGAAATCAGCCGTACAAAACTGGTTTCCGCCGGTTCCCCCGCAAGCCTCCGCCTGTACTGCGACCGGACCGCCCTGAAAATCGACGCGGGGGATCTCGCCTACATCATGATCTCCCTTATCGACCCAGCGGGAATCATCAACAGGGCTTGTGAAAAAATGATACGCCTTACCGTATTGGGTCCGGGCGTTTTACAGGGCTTCGGCAGCGCAAACCCCGAAAGCGAGGAGGATTACTTCTCCACAGAACGGACAACCTTTAACGGAGAAGTCCTCGCGGTGATCCGTCCCACAGGCGAAGCCGGGGAGATACGCGTAACCGCCGAAGCCGCCGGCTGTCCCCCGCAAAGTGTTACTGTCATGGCAGGATCGGAAGCCCGTTAGGTATCACCAGGCACATAATTTTATTTTTTGGGAGGTTAGATACTTGAACCAATCACTCTTATACCCACGGACAACCGCAAGGCGCCGGGTTGTCGATTTAGGCGGCCTTTGGAAATTTCAGTTTGACCCGGAAAGCAGCGGTGAAGCGGAAGGCTGGACACAAAAACTACCCGCTCCGGTATCCATGCCGGTTCCGTCAAGTTTTGCTGATTTTCTCACGGACAAAGATTCCCGCGAATATACCGGCGACTTCTGGTACGAAACTGAATTTGTTGTACCCGGTGAATGGCGGGATAAAGAAATCGGCATACGCTTTGCCGCCGCCGCCCACCGAGCCCTTGTGTTTGTGAACGGCCTAAAAATCGCCGCCCACGAAGGCGGCTTTACCCCCTTTGTTGTTCCTGTCAGTGATGTGATCACATGGGACGCTCCAAATACCCTGATTGTGAAATGCAACAACGAACTACGGGAAGATTGTATTCCTGTCGGCATTACCACAACGCTGCAAAACGGCAAGAAGATGGCGAAGCCCTACTTTGATTTTTTCAACTATGCGGGACTACTGCGCCCGGTAACGCTGACCGCGCTCCCGAAAGAACACATCACGGATTTCATGGTACAATATGAACTATCCGGCAATAAAGCCATGGTGCATTACAATGTTGAGACTACCGGAAGTAACCGTGTTACCGTTACCGTGTTTGATGAGGAGGGAAAACAGGTTGCCGCCAAGTCCGGCAAAGACGGCGTTATCACTATCGACAACGCCCGCCTCTGGAACGTGCGGGACGCCTACCTCTATCAATTCGTATTTCGCATAACTGACGGCGGTACGGTTATTGACGAATATTCAGAGTACATCGGAATCCGCACTGTTGAAGTCCGGGGGACAGATATTCTGCTCAATGGTAAGAGCGTATACCTGAAAGGCTTTGGCAAACACGAAGACAGCGATACAACAGGCCGGGGTTATAACCCCGCCATGATCAAACGAGATTTTGAGTTGATGAAGTGGATCGGCGCCAACTCGTTCCGTACCGCCCATTACCCCTACAGTGAAGAAATCTACCAAATGGCCGACCGCGAAGGCTTTCTGGTGATAGACGAAGCCGCCGCGGTAGGAATGATGACCAGCACCCTGAATTTTGTAGCTGCCGCCAATGGCAAACCAACCGCGTTTTTCCGGAAAGAAACCACCCCACAATTATTGCAAAACCACTTAACCGCTATAGAGGAACTGATACGCAGGGATAAGAGCCACGCCTGCGTCATTGCCTGGTGTCTTGCCAACGAGCCTGAAACCACCGATGAAAGCGCCGTCCCCTATTTTGAAAAAGTGTTTGCCCATGCACGTTCCCTTGATCCGCAGCAGCGACCTTGTACTTTCACTTCGCTTATGACTGCCACACCGGACAAATGCAAATGTGCGGAATTGGCCGACATCATGTGCCTGAATCGCTACTACGGCTGGTATGTAAAAGGCGGCTATGAAATAAGCGATGCCGAAGTATTCCTTCGGGGAGAACTTGAAGGATGGAAAAAAAGATGTCCCGGTAAGCCCTTTATGTTCTCTGAATACGGCGCGGACACGGATGCGGAACTGCACAAGCTGCCATCGGTTATGTGGAGCCAGGAATACCAGGAGGAATACCTTGAGATGTACCATCGGGTATTTGATTCCTTTGATTTTATCAAAGGAGAGCAGGTGTGGAATTTTGCGGATTTTCAGACCGGTGAGGGTATAATGCGGGTAAACGGTAACCATAAAGGTATCTTTACCCGTGACCGGCAGCCAAAAGCCGCGGCCTTCTATCTGAAAAAACGCTGGGAACGGTTGGGTAACGATTTCAAAAGCAAATAAAGTAAATACTATGATATATTCCACCACCGGCCTCTCTGAAAAAATAGTCATGCTCAAAGCCGTCATTGAAAAAGCGGTTTTTATCATCATAGGCGCGGGATCCGGTCTCTCCTCCACAGCCGGCCTGCTCTATGATGATTTTATTACCTTAAATTACAAAACCAATAAAACAAAGGCGGGCAATTATGAACATTGAAAACGAAAGAAAAAGATTAATAGATGAACTGGAAAAATTAAATGATTTTGATTTAATGAATGTTAAAAGTTTCATTATGGGATTATTAGCCCACAAGAATATTCCTTTAAATACGGAAAACAAGCGGCATCCACTGCTTAGTAAACAAGACATTGAAAAAGAATAACCGCATAACTATCTTTTCGCGTAACTCGTCCATTACCACAGTATATGTGCCGAAATACGCTATGGGGCAGCGGGCGGATTACATTGGTACTGGGTATAGCTGTCTTGAGCAAATAGCTACAGCACCCCCGCCATAAGCTTTACCAGCATATTCGCCATGTCAGGGATGGGGGTGTCCATGCCGGTTTTAAGCCATTGCTGGATAAAGGCAAGGACACCGCCAACACAAAAAATCGAATAGTACTCGATTACCTTAGCGTCCGGCGCTTCGTTGTTGAAGATGCCCCAACCCTGGATCCATTCAAGCGCTTTACTCAGGATACGTTTTTGAAAACCAATGTCGCCGTTTTCGCTCAATAACACCTGAATCGAATCGCGGTTGTCCGCGATATGTTGCAATATGTCTTGAATCAAGCGGGTGATCTCCCGCCTGCCTAATTTTCCCGCCGGTTTGTATTTTTCCATGATGAGCGCGGT
>JAISQR010000228.1 GCA_031274035.1 Treponema sp.
GTTCGGGGGCTTTTTTATATTGCATTTGTTGTGGGTGTGGCTTCGCCGCAGGGTGCTGGGTGGACGGTGGAGGGTTTAATAGAAACCGGGGGGCGGGTTTGGCTTCCGGTGGAGATTACGCTGCCGCATGGGGGGGGTTGGAACGCGGTGGGCGTTGGGGTGCGGGAGTGGCAGACGGCAATAAACGCCGATCCGGTCTCGCGGGAGGATTCTTCGTCCTCCTCGCCCTCCGCTGAAAATGCGCGGCTTTATCCTATGGGGGAGTCGTGGGCGGTGTACCGGAGCGTGTCCGTTCCGGGGGCGGGAGACCGGCTGCCGGAAATGCCGGAGGAAGAAACATTGATTAGCGCATTTGAGCGGGAAATGGGGCGCTTCGGCAACGCACGCTAAGCGTGCGGGCGATGAATGCCGCCGCCTCGGCGCTGGAAAGTGATTAAATTCTTCCCTTGCCTCTTTTTCCGTGTCTTCCGTGGTTAAATTCTTTCCTTCATCTTCCTTTGTGTTCTCTACTTTTCCTCTACTTTTCCTTAGTTCCATAACGGAAAAGTTCCATAGCGGAAAAGTGCCCTTCGTGGTTAAATTCCTTCAATTATGTATATGTAAAGATTTAGTCGTTACAAAGTACTGGAATCCCGGCTATGATAATGTGGCGCCTGAGGCCGATTTAGCGGGAGTAGTACTTGCAAACCGCGTTTATGTAGGACTCGACCAGGGGTTTTTGTTTGACATCCCCGCGCACTAAAAAGCCGACTACTACTTTTAGATCGTCATGGATTAGGGGGCGTATTACGAGCCGATCCAGCAAAAAATCGGATATGGCAAATGAGGCCAAAGGTAATATTGCGTTCTGCGCGATAACAGTTCGCATAATCAATTCGAGGTTGGAAGATTCCAGTACAAAGTTGGGGTAGAACCCTTCCTTTATGCAGGCGTCTATATAAGCCGATGTTGTTTTATCCCGTATGTCCAGTCCTATCATAGAGACTCCCCGCAGATCAAGGAGTCTGAGTTTTCTTTTTTTTGCCAGATAATGGTCTTTACGCATAATTACGGCAATGGATTCGGTAAAAAAGGGAATGAACTCAAGTCCGTCATAATCGTTGCCTCCGACACATATCCCCAGATCCGCCTTGCCGCGCATCACCTCCGCTGCGCACTTTTCAATATTGCCGCTATTTTTGAATTTAGTTTTCATAACGTCATAGTACGAGATAAGTTCTGCGGGCAGGGCAAGCTTAAGTAAATCATGTTCCAGTGAAATAGTTATGAAGCCGCCGGTTTGCCCCGACAGGGAACGAATAAGATTTTCGTGTTCACCGTATTTTGCGAGCATGGATTCGGCTACGGGCAGAATTTTATACCCCAGCTCGGTCAGTTGTACGCCGCTCCCGCTTTTCGTCAGCAGGGGCGCGCCAAGCTCATCCTCCAAATTGTGCAGGGATCTGCCCAGGGCCTGATGGGTGATAAAAAGCTGCTCGCTCGCCTTGAGGATACTTCCGGCCTTCGCGATAACGATAAATTGGCGTATCTGCTGAATGTTCATCATAACTGAAATGATTATAACACGAATTATGATTACGGAGCAAGGAAAACACTTGGGGTTGCACCATTTGGATGCATGATGAACTTTTTACTTGCACCGTGCAATAAATTGGCGTTTGCTTTTTCCAGGAGGGGGCTCTATTATGAGTTAAACCCGGTTTTTTAGAACCACGGTTTAGAGCGGCGGCATTACAAAAACCGCCGCGTATACAATTATTAAGGAGATATGGCATGACACTAACACCGAAGGAGAATTATTTGCGGGCATTGCGGCACGAAGAAACCGAGTACGTTCCGGTTACGCTTCTGGATTGTTGTACAGTAGGGTTAGCTATCGGTTCCCCCCTCGAGAATGGGCCGGCCGAGGGTGGCCGTGATGCTTTTGGCGTAAGGTGGATGAGCAGCTCATCCGGCAGCGGCGCGGCGCTGCCCGCGCCCAATGAGTTTCTTTTTGAGGATGTAACGGAGTGGAAGAAAAAAATAACGATTCCAAATGTGGAGGCCTACGACTTTACGAAAGAGGCCGAGGAATGCGCCGGGGTTAACCGGAATCAAATGGCCGTAGGCTATTTGAATCGGGTTGGCGTATTTGAGCGTTTAGCCGCCTGCATGGGTTTTGAAAACGCCCTCATCGCCATGCTTGAAGATCCGGAGGTAGTAAATGATTTCTACACGGCGGTAACGGACTACAAAATCAAATATGTCGAAAAGGTTGCTAAATATATCAAGCCCGATGTCATTACCTGCGCCGATGATGTCGCCACGGTACGGAATCTCTTTATGTCGCCGGAAACCTACCGTACCCTGATCAAGCCTCATCATAAACGGCTTTTTACCGCCATACGGAATTTAGGGATCATACCCGTTCAACATATCTGCGGAAAACCCGAAGTTATTGTTGAAGATGTCATTGATAACGGCGCCGCCGCCTGGTCCGCAGCCCAGCCCTGTAACGACCTTAAGGGGATTTTGGTCAAATACGGCGACAGGCTTGCCATTGAAGGGGGCTTCGATTTTCAGGGGCCTCCGAGTCTCCCGGGCGCTCCCCCGGAATTGCTCGAGAATGAGGTTAAACGTTGTTATGAAGAATACGGTGCGGGAAAAAGAAGTTATGTTTTCTTTGGCCTTGTAACCGTAAATACCCTGGATGTAGATGAGGTCAATAGAATAAACGCCCCCATGTTTACCATGATTCAAAAATTCCGCGCCCAGGGCAGATAGGTAGCACAGATGGTTCCCCTTATCAGGGGAACCACCCCAACTCTGTTCTGCGAAAAAGCCGATAAAGTCATGCCCTACAACATCATTTGGCGAACAGGCGGGAAATGACCGGAAAATACCCTGCGAAAAAAGGCGCCTCTGGAACCATAGGCGCGGCGGAACTGTCGGAGGAAGCGGCCCGGCTGGAAGCGGCGGAAAAGTGATTAAATTCTTCCTTTGCCTCTTTTTCCGTGTCTTCCGTGGTTAAATTCTTTCTTCATCTTCCTTTGTGTTCTCTACTTTTCCTCTACTTTTCCTTAGTTCCATAACGGAAAAGTTCCATAGCGGAAAAGTGCCCTTCGTGGTTATCCTTCTTCCTCCTCCCCAGGAAAGGCGTCTCAGGCCATGGCGGCCTGCAGCAACTGGGCGAAGTAACCGACCTTCTTGTAGTCCTCCTGCATCCGCGCAAGAATAGGCGACTTGGATACCAGATTGAGCTCCTTCCAGTTGATGACCAGATCGCTGGGCCGCTTCTGATAATCGTCGATAAGATTCTTGAGATGCCGGCCTATCACGGTCAAGGCCTCCAGGGCGGCGTTCAGCATCTCCTCCGCCTTGTCGTTGAGCCCCGCGGTAATACTGTTGATATACCGCACCTGGGACTTATCCCGGTCCACCCGGAACAGGGCGTTCTTGAGCCGGGGCCCGTC
>JAISQR010000231.1 GCA_031274035.1 Treponema sp.
AGGGGCAGCAACAAGCCGTTATCTTCCATTTCTACCCGTTCCGAAGATACCGCGTCAAACGTAACAATATCAGGAAGGGTGTTGGTGGCGATAAGGGCGCGCAGCTTTTCAAGGTCGCCTGAACTCCGTACCAGATTGACGTTGACGTTTTCGGAAACGTATTTGTCAAATTCGTTGTTGACCGGGTCAAAGGAAGCGTTATCAAAATCCCAGGCAACAAACCATTCCAGAGTTACCGGCCTGTCCGCGGTTCCCGATGTTCCGCTGTTTTGCCGGCAGCCGGCAAAAATAGAAATGATACCCAATGCCAGTGCTACCAGCATTGCCAAAAGCAACAAACGTTTCATATTTCTTCCTCCAAAAATATTTTTCACAGGCATACGCCTGTAATTGCCATAAACTAAGAAGTCATTACTGCTTCACCGAACCAATCAGTACCCCTTTGACAAAGTATTTCTGTAAAAAAGGATACACGCAGAGTATGGGAAACGCGGTTACCACCATAGCCGCCAGTTTCAAGGTCTGGGGGTTTATCTTCATTACCTGTGCAGGTATGGTTCTGGAGGCAATACCGGCCATGGAAGCGGCGGCGCTTGAGTCGGTAATCACCCTTTTCAGAAACAACTGAATTGTTTGAAGACTTGATGATGAAGTATACATCATAGAATCAAAATAAGAGTTCCAGTGTCCTACCATGGAGAAAAGCAGTATCGCCGCCAGTACCGCTTTTGACAGGGGGATTATTATCCTGAAAAAAATATGATATTCATTTGCGCCGTCTATCTTGGCCGATTCAATAAGGCTTCCCGGAATATCAACAAAGAAAGATCGAAATATTATCATGTTCCATACGCTGAATAAGCCGGGTATGATATAAACCCAGAAGGAATTATAGAGGCCCAGATTATTTATCAGGATAAAATAGGGGATAAGCCCGCCGCCAAAGTACATCGTGATTGCGATGAGGATGGCGTAGAATTTTTTCATTTTGAGCTGCGGCCGGCTCATGGCATACGCGGCCAACGCGGTTACAAGACACGCGGAGAGGGAACCGAGTATTGATTTTGCGGCGCTCACAAAAAATGAATTCCATATCGTTTTATCCTTAAAAACCGCGTGATAATTCGCCAGCGTAAAGGCCCTTGGCCAAAAGTAGATTCCGCCCCGGAGATAATCCATGCCTTCGTTTAAGGAGCCTGCCACTGAATACCAGAAAGGGAACAGCATGACGAACATCATGCAGACCATCAGGATGTAATTGACAATATCGAAAAGTTCTATTCGCGGGTGTCCGCGTTTTGTATTCATCTAAAACAACCCCCTGTCGGTTATTTTTTTGGAAAACCAGTTGGCAAAGAGAAGTAAAAATAGCGATACAACTGATTTAAGAAGCCCCACCGCCGTTGAATATGAAAACCGCCCCTGGGACATCCCGACTTTATAAACATAGGTATCCAAAGTTTCGCTGTATGGGAGGTTCAGCCCGTTCTGAAACATCAATATCGCTTCAATCCCGGTATTTAATATTGAGCCCACCGAGAGTATGAGCATGATCACCACGGTGCCCAGTATGCAGGGTATGGAAATGGAAATAATCCGCCGTAAACGCGAGCATCCGTCTACGGTGGCTGCTTCGTAAATTTCCTGATCCACCCCCGACAGGGCGGCCACATAAATAATCGATCCAAAGCCGACGCCCTTGATGAGGGACGCGATAATATAGATTGGATAAAACCATATTCCCTGAGCCATAAAATTGATCCGTTCTTTTGAAATACCAAACGCGATGCATATATCACTTAACACCCCGGACGGGCGCAGCATTTCGAGTACGAGTCCCGTAAAGATAACCCACGAGAGAAAATGGGGCAGATAGGAAATTGTCTGGGCTGTTTTTTTGAACGGTCCCGAAGGCATCTCGGTAATAAGGACTGCCAGAATAATGGGGGCTGAAAAACCGATCGCGGTACCAAACACATTGAGTACCAGGGTGTTCCGCATGACGTCAAGCAGTTTCGGATCGGTGAAGAAGGCGGCAAAATGTTTAAGCCCCACCCATGGAGAGCCAAAAAAGCCTGACGTAATCTTGTAATCTTTAAAGGCGATGACGATCCCGTACATCGGGAAATAACCAAAGACGATCAGTACCAGCAGCGCGGGCCAGATCATGGATTGGAGGGTCATCTGTTCTTTTATCTTATAGAGCGGCCATTTTGCCGGTGAGTGCGGGGCAACGGCGTTTCCATTATTGCTATCTGTCATGATTCTTTCCTTTCATAGCACTTCATCAATAATTCATACATCTCTTTTATGATGGAAGAGAGTCTTGGATTGTTTTTATGATCACCAAGCACTTGCCCGTGATCTGCCGCTGAATTCTCATGGATCACCCTGATAAGCTCTTTCATATAGGGGAACACAAACTCGTCATAACAGGCAGGGGAAAGCATGGGGCCGTTCTGCATCCCCAGATCAATAGGAAAACGATCCGCTTCTTCGTAATTCAAAGCTTTTTTGACACGCTCACGGCCTGTCAGCGCTTTGTCCATAGAAGCCCCCTGCTTTTGCCCTCTACCTTATCGGTTATCATACTTAGTATGATTAATAAAGTATAAGGGCATTAGGATAGTTTTGTCAAGCGTTTTTTTGAAAAATTATGCAAAAAATAGCGAATTTCTACAAAAAAGGCAGAGCGGCGAAGCCTGAGCTAATGCCCGCCCTTACCCAGCAACCAGTCAAGGACATTTAGCTGCCTGATTCCGTCCCTTGAGCCGGTTTCCCAATCCCGGGTCAACAGGTATTTCGGATAATTGTCCTTTATCTTCCGTAACGGCTCAAGTTCGTGATTCAATGTTTTCGCCTCAAGCACGGTTAAGGCGACCTGATAGTATTCTGTTTCGCCGCCGGTATTTTGTACCACGAAATCCACTTCCCGGGTTTCGACCTTGCCGATGAACACCTTGTATCCCCTGCGTAAAAGTTCCAGATATACCACGTTTTCGAGTATGTGACCGGCGTCGCCGGGGGTATTGCCAAGCAGGGCAAAGCGGAGCCCTATGTCGGCCAGGTAGTATTTCGCGTTGGTAAGGAGATGCTGCTTGCCCTTTATGTCATACCGGTTCGCCTTGTACAGTACATAGCTTCCAAGCAATCCGTTTAGATAAGACTCTACTGTCTGCTGGTGGATCTTCCGCCCGCCGCTCGTCATGGCGTTGCTTATGTTCCGAATGGATGTTTCGCTTCCGATATTGTCAAACATAAACCGCGCCACGCTGTCGAGCCGTGATATGTCGCGGATTCCATGGTGAAAGGCTATATCTTTTTGCACTATCGTGGAATAGATACCCATTATATAGTCCTGAATATCGCGCCTGTCTTTCAGGGTCAGAGTTCTTGGAAGTGAAGAATTGCTTATATAATCCGCGTATTTCCTGCCGGTGTCCGCCTCGTTTTGAAAAGCCGACATATACTCCGCAAACGAAAGGGGCAGCATATTTATTTCTATGTATCTGCCCGTTATAAGCGTCGCCAGTTCGCTAGAAAGCAGCCAGGCGTTGGAGCCGGTAACATAAAGGTCTATATTCGGCTTCAATCTTAGGCTTGAAAGCAGCCGTTGAGCGCCATCGACCTGCTGTATCTCGTCAAGGAACACATAGTTTTTCTTGTTTGGAATAAGCAGGCTTTCTATATGCGTATGTAACGCTTTCCACTCCAAAAGCTCATAGTTATCCGCGTCTTCAAGATTTATACTGATGATTTGTTCCCGCGCGGTTCCCGACTGTTTCAGTTCATTTTGATAAAGCTCGAATAGGGTTGATTTTCCGCAGCGGCGGATGCCGGTTACAATTTTTACAAGATCGGTATCCCGCCATTTGTGCAGCTTTTCAAGATAAGCCGGTCTGTTTATCATTTTGCGCCTCTTTATACATTATAACGTATAAAGTGATAAAAATCAATAGTTTGTACGTTATAATGTATAAAGTTGTTGTATCGGTAATTAAGATGGCTTACCAAATATTTGCATTTCAGTGCAAAAAGTCTATAAAAATATGATGTTTTAGCAATATATTGCAAAAACTATTGATTATCTTTCCAAAATACAATAGACTTATAGAACATATGATACCCAGGACAAACTACCTGAACAAGCTCATCGGGTTTAAAGACAAACAGCTCATAAAAATCGTAACAGGGATACGCCGATGCGGAAAATCCACTCTTTTGAAAATGTTTCAGGACTATCTTCTCCGGGCAGGAACGGCCCCGGCGCAGATACTGTCCATCAATTTTGAGGAACCGGAAAACAAGGAACTCACCGATTGGGAATCACTTTACAATTATATAAAAAAAGCCCTTGTTCCAAAAAAGAAGAACTATATTTTTTTAGATGAAATCCAAAACGTCGGTGACTACGAGCGGGCGGTTAACGGTTTGTTTATTCGGGAAAATACCGACCTCTATTTAACCGGTTCAAACGCATGGATGTTCTCGGGGGAAATCGCGACCTTGCTTTCCGGCAGGTATGTGGAAATTCCCATGCTTCCCCTGTCATTTAAAGAATATTGTTCTATTTTTCCACAGCAGGATTTGCGGCGCAAATACCGGGACTACCTTATAAACAGTTCCTTTCCCTATACTCTGGAATTGGGAGAGAACCGCGATTTAATTCGGGACTATTTGGGCGGCATCTATAATACGATAATCCTGAAAGATGTGGTTGCCCGGAAAAAAATCGGTGATGTGTTAATGCTGGAAAGCGTTATACGTTTTCTTTTTGACAATATCGGTAATATCAGTTCCACCAAAAAAATAACCGATACTCTGGTATCCATGGGCAGAAAAATATCGGTTCATACGGTGGAACAATACCTTTCCGCCCTTACCGATAGTTTTATCCTTTACCGCATGAAGCGTTTCGATGTAAAAGGCAAAATGCACCTTAAAACCGGCGATAAATATTATCTTGCCGATTTGGGGCTGCGGTATTTTCTTTTGGGGAGCAAAGACGCCGATCAGGGCCGTATGCTGGAAAATGTCATCTTCCTTGAATTACTCCGACGAGGCTATGAACTATACTCGGGCAAGGTGAATTCCGCCGAGGTGGATTTTGTCGCGGTTAAAGACGGGTATCCCGAATATTACCAGGCGGCATTAACGGTTCGAGACAGGGAAACGCTTGAACGGGAACTTTCTTCCCTGCGGGAAATTCCCAATCATAATCCCAAATTTCTTTTAACCCTGGACGAAGATCCCCCGGCCTCCTATAACGGCATCCGTCAGATCAACGCTCTGGATTGGCTTTTGGAATGAGGAAAGACCGCTTGCCCTATTCCAGACGACCTTGATATTGGAGTATGTCCAGGACTTCAAGACGCTTCCGGTGTGTCAAAAGCCGGTATTGACAGTGCTTTTTTGAAAAAAAGTGCAAAAAAAAAACGAATTTTGCAAAAAAAAGGAAGAACGGTGGCGTAAACCCGAATTTCCATAGAGATCGCCATAGCGTTTAATCCGTGGAAATTCGGGTTTTTCAGCCTTCGATGGCGGCTTTGGCTCCGAATATTGCCTTGAGCCTGGCCGCGTCGAATTTGGGGCTCCGGTCGTACTTGTAGATGCCGTTCTGCTCCTGCTCCACATCGGTAAGCTGGGTGTAACAGAACGCGCAGACCCGCTTGTTTTGCAGCAGGGCTCTGGTAAGCCCTTCTATCCGCGTGTAAACCTCTTCCAGGGTTTTACAGCGGCTGCCGTAGCCCCAGCCGGCGGAGGCGCTCTTTGCGGCTTCTTCGGCGTTCCACCAGGTTCCGCCGTATTCGCTGACAAAGTAGGGGATGTTTCTGTCAAAATTGCCGTTGATGTCATGGGGGTTGTATATCTTGCCGCCCTCCATGCCCTCATAGTGTTTTGCGAAGGCCCCGGTATCCTGTTCATAATCGTGGACATCGAATATGTCGGTTATCACATGGACGTGGCCGGATGTGTCTATCACCGGCCTTGAAGGGTCCGCCGCCTTGGTCAGTTCATACACAGCGCGGAGCAAGCCGTCGTTCTGACTCTTGTGGGTTTCGTTGAAGGGGCACCAGCCTACAATGGCCGGATGGTTAATGTCCCGCATGACAACCTCAAGCCATTCAGGGCCAAAATGCTGCAGGCCCTCATCGTTATCAATCTTCAGCCCCCAGCTTGCCTGTTCGCCCCAGACTATGTAGCCCAGATGGTCGGCCCAGTACAGGAAGCGTTCCTCAAAAACCTTCTGATGGAGCCGCGCGCCGTTAAAGCCCGCCGCCATAGAAAGTTCAATATCCCGTTTCAGGGCTTCATCGGAGGGCGCCGTATAGATTCCGTCAGGGTAGAAGCCCTGATCCAGGACCAGCCGCTGAAATACGGGCCGGCCGTTTATGAGCATGGCGTTATCCGACAGGGCGACCGAGCGCATACCGAAGTAACCCTCGACCGTATCTTCACCCATGGCGATGTGGAGATCGTAGAGGTTGGGCTTGCCGATGTCCCAGAGTACCGGGGCCGGTATGGGGAGGGTAAAATACGCGGCGGTCCCTGAAACTTTTGCCATTACCGTACAGATGGAGCCGCCCTTAATGGAAACCGATACTTCCACATTGAGGCCGTGGCATTGTTCCGAAGTTTTTACGGTCAGCAGGGCTTGTCCGTTTTCGGGAACGGGTACTATATGGTAACTTTTGATATAATTTTTCGGCACGAATTCGAGCCACACGGTCTGCCATATACCGGTAGTACGAGTATACAGACATCCATAGGAATAATAGTCCACAGTTTGCTTGCCGGCCGGCTGTTTGCCCGAACGGACATCGTCTTCGGCATAGACCGTCAGGGTATTGCCGCCTGCCTTAACATGGGGGGTAATATCCAGCGTAAAAGATGAATAGCCCCCGGTATGCCAGCCCGCGGCCTCGCCGTTTACAAAAACCCGGGTCTTGTAATCCACCGCGCCGAAGTGAAGAAGGACCCGGCCTTTAAGCTG
>JAISQR010000282.1 GCA_031274035.1 Treponema sp.
TGGTGTTCTGTTCCCAAAAGGCTTTCCAGTCATTAGGCCGTTTCAATCTCGTAAGGCAGTTGAAGACATCGGCGTTCTGTTGCCACCGCTGGATAAAATGCGATGAGAGGGTCTCCGAAGTTTCATGGAGGTGTATATTTTTATCAAAATCAAAGTCTAAATCCGAATCAAGATCAGAATTGAAGTCAGAATCTAGATCAAGATCGTGAGCCTTTTGAGGGGTACTTTCGGGGGGATGTTCTCCGGTTTCTGCCCCCTCCTCTGTGGGAGGGTCCGTAGAGTGTCTTCCATTTTCGGGGGGAGGGTCTTGAGAGGGTCTATAGACCTTCCCTATATAGGGTTCAACATCGTAGTCATAATGGGCACGGTCGGATATAAAAACCTTGACCTCATCGGGGAGGCTCTTTAGAACTTTTACCGCGCCAAGGAATAGGCCGCTCCGCTCCTTTATCTTCTGGTGCTTGAGCCACTTCGGTACGATGATATACTCACGGTAATAAAAGGCTTTCCCCGCTTCCGCAAATTTCGACATAATACGCTCTACCTCCTCGCGTCCAAGACCAATTTCCAGACGAACATTCTTCAGGGTGCATTGATAAACCCCAGCGGCGTTGGTATGCTCATTGGTCAAGAGATAAAAATAGACAAGTTTTTCACGTTCTGAAAGGCTGTCGAACCAATCATCGCTCCATATAGATGTTGAAATGTAACGCTGCTTTGTCAGGCTATTCATACTACCCCCAAATCCTTATGCACCCATCACGGCCAGCGCAAGGGCCTTCGCAGTATTGACGGGCACCGCGTTGCCGATTTGCTTTGTCTGTTCCGTGATATTGCCGGTTATTTGGTAATCATCCGGAAAGCCCTGCGCCAGCTTAAGCTCGTGGTTCTTCAGCATACGAAAGCGAATGTCCAGACTATATGTGGGATAACATATTGCGGTATCCCTTTTTGTAGTTAAAGTCTTCAAGGGGCTATCAATGGATGCTACCCTGTGCCCACCGGCATGATTGACCTTGAGTAAAAACGGTTCCAGAAGTCCAAACCTATCTTTCGTGGTGACGGTCTTTACCGGCAGGCTCACCGGAAACGGCTTACTGGTTCCGTGGTATTCCACTAGTAAGGGCTCAATCAGGCAGTGTTCCTGTTTTCCTACAACAGTGGAAAGCGGGTCGTCAATAGAACGGTTTCGCTTTTTTGCGGATGAATGGGCAATCGACATTATGAACGGCTCTATGAGCGCGTGGTGCGCCCCGGAGGACGTTATTGTTGAAAGCGGAAGGTCAAGGCTTTGGGTATTGCCCGTGCCGTACAGAACCGCCAGAAACGGTTTGGCGTAGTCTTTCCAGTATTTCTCTATCCCAGCCGCTATGCGCCGTATCGTGGCCTCCGCAAGCGGCCTCTTGCGGTCAAATATTGAGGTTCCGGGAACGGACCAGTCTATGATCTCCCGTGCGGGCCTCCACGGCTTATAGCCCATCAGGTTTTCAGCCCCGTCCATGTGCGTTATTTCAGGCCAGAGAATACGCTTCCGGCCTTTCACTGCCTGAATGAAAAGCCTCCGGCGCGTGGTCGGGTCCCCGTAGTCCGCCGCGGTGAGGACCTTCCAGTCCGCCGAATACCCGAGGCTCCGCAGGGAGGCTACGAAGGCCCGGAAGGTTTTACCCTTCTGGCTTTGTACCGGGCGGCCCGTGCCGTCCAGAGGCCCCCAGGAAATAAATTCCGGGACGTTCTCTATGATGACCCGCTCCACGTACAGTTCCGAAAGCCACTTGAGGATCAGCCATGCGGAGGCCCTGCTTTGGTCGCTGCGGGGACGCCCGCCTCGGGCGACACTGTGATGGGTGCACTCCGGTGAGGCCCAGAGGAGATCGAGGCGCCGCCCCGGTACGGCTTTCACGGGGTCTATGTGTTCTACAGACTGGCACAGATGCTCCGCGTCCGGGTGGTTCGCCGCATGGGTCTCGATAGCCCGATCCCAATGATTGATGGCCGTGAGACGGACGTTTATACCCAGTTCCTGGGCGGCCAATTTGATGCCGGTACTCTCCCCTCCGGCCCCGCAGAACATATCCACTACAGTGAATTCTTCTTGCATTCGATACTCCTTTCCAGAGGGGACACCCCCAGCCATTCGGCGGCCTCGTCTTCCGTGTATCCGGCGTTCTTCATGGCCCATACCGCCATTTCCGGCGATATGCGCCGGTCCCGGCAGAACTCCAGGGCCGTTTCCTTTACTTGCAGTTTCCTGGCCCCGGTTACCGGCGCTGTATTGTCTATCGTTATCCGCAACTTCATTGCCTAAACCCTTCCCGTTATTTTCCCCCCGATGGCCCTCCAATACTTCCGTAGTTCTTCGGACGGCTGCCAGGAGCGGTGAAGATAATCAGCATTTGATACGCTCCCTTTTCGCGTTTCGCCCAGTTTGTTGATGGCGCGATAGAAATCAAGGCTATCTTTCCACCCTGCTTCATAAATCTTTTCCTGCTTTTCCTCTTCCGGGCAGGGCCGGGAGCCCCGCTGGCAACCGCGTTCATACCTGCCGTTAGGCCCGGCGTCATAATGAAAGCCGCAGTCCATACAAAACATCTCTTATCCTCCTGCAGTGATTTTACTTTCCCGGTACAGATACCTTTCCCCCCAGGGAAAGAGCGGCGCGAATGTCAGCGTTCCGCACGGTTCAGCCCCCGGTCAAGCGGCGATTGCCCCGGAGGGTAGCGGAGAAGCGGGTAATTAACCCCTTTGCCGGGAGCGGCGTTTTCCGGTTCCCCCTCTGGGGCAGGAAGCGCAGCTTCCGGTTCCGCTGCGGGTGCCGGAGGCGGAGTTTTCACCGGCTTCTTGCCGGCTGCCTTGCCGCTTCCGCTCTCTTCGGGCGGGGCAGCGCTGACGGTAACGCCTCTTGTTACTGTCCCGGAGCCGTTTTTTACTACGTCCCTAACCCATGCCGGTCTCACCCTCCAGCCGAATAACAGGCTTACCGCTTCGGCGGCATCCTTCGCGCTTTCATACCGCTTGCCGTTTACCCATACGGCGAAGGGTTTGGCGGTTTTTGCAGTTCCCATTTATGCCCTCCTCATGAACTCGATTACATATACCCAGGGGTTACTGCCCCACGGGTAGCCGCGTTTAGCGTTTAACTTGTCCCAGAAATTGTGAAACCCCTGTACAAGTTTTTCCATTACATCGCATTCCGCAATATATTTTGCTCTGGCTAGGCTCTTAAACCATTTATCCCTTCTATCTTTGCTCCATTTGTCAAAACCTTCCGGATACTCTTGGCTGCCTTGTAATACCGGAGGAAGCTCTACGAGAATACCCTCGCAACAGGCGTCATACGGCGTTATTTCCCGTAACCGCTCTATCCTTACATCCTTGACCTCAAGGGTGATGCGGGAGGCTTCGCGGGGCATATAGATAGAGGGGCGCATCTTGCATGGCCATAGGCCGATAGGATAATCGGCAAGATAAACATAATGATCATCTGCCCTGGCCCATGTTTCCCGTACCCAGAGAATATCGCCGGGCCAAAATCTTGGTTCTTCTTCCCGTGTATGCCGCCCTTCTTCATCGACAATAGATATGGATGTTCCCGGTAACCCGCGGCTTACCTCAAAACCAATTTCGCCGTTTCTGTAACGTGGTTTTATAACCCGCCTTGTCATGCACTTATACGGCCTGGACGGGTCTATGGGTTCCGCCGGCCACACGCCGGGCTTCGTGTTCAGGACGGCCCGCACCATGGGGCCGCTGAAAATGATAGGTGATTCTTTCATCATTCAAACCCCTCTAATTTTTCGCCGTTTGCTTTTTTTATCGTTGCTATGATTTTGAAAAGGCTGCCGTAATGCTCCTTTTTTTCGTCAAGCTCCTTCAAGAGGGCCTCCGTTTCTTTTAGCGCCTCCTCCCTGGTCTTTTTGAAGATTTCCGCATATTGCATGGAAACGCAAAAATCCTGATATATGCAGGCCGCGTCAAAATAGGTCATTTTTCACCCCCGTCATCTTACCGGCTGCTTTCTTTAACGGCATTGCCAGCCTCCTTCTTTTTCCCCGCAAAAAGGGGGATATCCCCCTTCCCCTGTACGTTCATTCCACCGTTCAACAGCTTTTAGCTCCGTTTCGGCGTCCGGCCCCCTAGCCCCGCAGGAGCAGGCTGCGTTGTAAACAATATGGAACGGGTCAAATCCGAGAGACCGCACTTCATGATGTATGGCAAATTCATCCGTGCTTGTGTTCCCGCAAAACGGGCACTTCGCGATCATGGCGTTTCCTCCTTTTCGTGCCACACGGGGCAATCTTCCACTTCACTTATCCACTTGCCGTACCGTTCACATGCGTCATCAAAATCATTGTCATCATCTCCCACTTGAGAACAATAGCAATAATCACAATCCTCACATTTCATACCTCCCCCTCCGGCTTCCAATCATCGGGCGGCGGCCCGGCTTCGGTGGCGCAAACAACATACAACGGATAAGACGGAGCCCCTAAGCTAGCGAGCAGATTTACTGCGATTTTATGTTTGCCGTACAAACAAGCGTCCCATTCATCATTCGGCCTATTTACTAATCGAGTAAACACGCCGTTATTATCCGGCCACGCCTCCCCTGTCTCCTCCTTCCAGCGCTCCGGGGTATACCAGCGGGGCTCTTCAAGAAGCAGGATAACCTCATCGATAAATTCAATGGCCTGCTTGATTAACTGGGGAGGCTCTCCAACAACTGGCAGAAGACTCATAGCCGCCTTATGCAATAAATCAGTTTCCCTTTTCACTTACAGCCTCCTTTTTCAGTTCCGCCAGGGCCTCCCCGATATGAGACAAAGCACCGGCAATTATTGCATAAGACTGCGAATTGGAAAAATGGAAAAGCCCCAGCAATTCTTTTGCTTTTTCCAAATGCTCAACAACGGCTTTCATTCCGCTTCCTCCTCATAAGGGCATTCATCACAATCCTCATGGCACCCACGGCAATTCCCGCCGTGCCCAAAATCATAGTCCGCCTGTTCTCCGCCATAATCTTCCTCATCCATCCCATATCCCATACTATCCCCCTACGGCTCCCTACACCTTGAAATACTTCGCCAAACGCCACACAAGCGCCCTTACCCGATGGAAACGCCGGTACAGAGGGTGCCACCACTTATCGCTAGGAAAGGTTTTACTCATTCCCCGGCCCCCTCACGGGGTTAAGGCGGTCCCGCACTATGCCGTCTTCTTCCCCGGCGGGCGGCGGGGCGGGCTTCCTGGTTATGTCCATAGAATACCCGGAGTCCCTCATCATGCGGTATATTATTTCGGCGTAAACCGTCTTGTCGTACCGATGGAGATGGTCCGATACCCGCTCCCTAACGGTCCTTGAAGCAATTTGGTCAACGGCTATCTGCCCTACGAGTTTGGCTGTTTCGTTGGCTACAGCTTCTTTAACCCACTCCTTGATGTCATCTTTCGTGATACCAAGCTCGTTGTACATGAAGTTACGGAACATCTTGTACTTGGATAAATGTTCGCCGCTATTTGTCATACAGACTCCTCCACTTCAAAAAGCTCTATTGTGCCCTCATCCACACCTGAAAGGTCAGGGAGAAGCCGGGCGCGTTGGTATGTAGCAATGTCGCTGGAGTCATAGCGAAGACATTGAGGGGTGACCCAACTATTGCATGTGCTTTGTCTCACTACCCACCCCCGGCTCGCTTCGCTGTTGGCCCATGCCATACACTCCCACCGGGTCATGCGGCGCTTGCGCTTGGCGGGGCCGCGGCGGAGGCCGCCGAATCCCGTAAGTACGCAGTTGTCGCCTCCTGCATCGTAACTCCTCCAACGCCAAAAAAAGTTCTTCCTGTCAGCATCCCACCGATAGCGGTTGCCATTTTTGTCATACAGCACCTCCCCCCCGTTCAGCATCGCCTTGATAGCGTCTTCGGCGGGCAATACTTCAGGCCCGGCGGGCTCCTCGAACATCCAGTCCTCCCACCAATACTGCCCGTCATCCGCAGTAATTCTATATGTCCCGTCCGCAGGGTCCGCTTTTAGCACCCCGGCCTCTTCCCCGCCGCGAGCTTGCTGCTCGTAACACATACTAAAAGCACACCCCGGGACCCTAACATTTCCCTGTCTATCACGCTCCAGTGTCTCTATCACTTCTTTGCTTATGATACGGACCCTGTCCCCTGCTTTGTACTTAGCCATTGTTTGCCCCTCCTTCGGGCTATCGCGGCCCCTGCCCTCCAATAATTCCGGGTTATCATGGATGTTGCCGATTACTTCAACAACATGGCCTATTTCCATCTGTTGAAAAAGACTTAGAAAATTATATCCAACATTCATCTCCCATGCGCCGCAATTAAAGCAAACAAACCCCCGGTCTGTTTCTTCGTCAATTCCTGTTCTTATTTCGACAATATCCCCCTCGAAAACCTTCGCGCCCTTGCAGTCGGTAAGCCCGGTGTACTGGCCTAATGTATCAGGCATAACCGGAAACCCAGACACAATGGGAAGATCACCCTCAAATCCCAGGTAATTAATTCCATCCATTCTGTCAGAAAACACCCAGCCAAAGGTGGTTGTTTTCCCCCTGAACAATATTTCCCTCATAAATTTATACTCCCTTTCGTTCCCACATCAATTTAGTTATAAAATCCTGTATCTCTCCAAGGCAGACAGAGTCGAATACAAGGTCAGCCTGATCTATAAAAAAACAATATCGCCTCCATGGGGCATACCACTTCACATAGCCTAAAATAAATTCTGAAGATTTATTCTTGACTGCGAATTGTTTTGTTTTTGGTCTTGGTTCCAATTCTTCAAAACACAAATATTTATTTGTTTCATAATTAAAATCGTGGTTGCTTGATTTAAGGACTTTTTTAACATCCTTAATCCTGTATTTCAACACCTCTGTTTCCGAAATTCCAGAGCAAATACAACTTACAACCGGCTCTAACTCCTTCACTTTATGCAATGTCTCTGTTGCGGGAGCTTGTACAGGGACATCTACCCATGAATTAGAGTTTGATGTATTTATGACCTTATGCAGGTATATTTCGTTTTTAATCCCATGCCGCTTCTGTTCAATTTCGACATAATCACCAAAAAACAATTCTATATCTTTCATATCAGCCTCCTAATATTGAAAATCAGTAAAATGCAGGATGGCCATATCGCCGTCCGGGTAGTCCTTAAACCACTCGCAAAATTCATCAGTAGTAAGGCCGTCATTTTTCGCAATGGTTTCCAGAGGGGCTAAATAAACCAGATCACATACTCCAGCCTCTTTGTAAAAATAGTTTTTTATTTTTACCGTCCTCTGTACCCCGATAACAACCCGTTTCACTTCCCGCTGGCGGCTCCGGTACGGCTTCCCCTCCCACGTCCGTATGCTCACCTCTTTTCCGTCCCAGCGTTTCCAGTATTCATGGTTTTTCCGCAGGGTGTGGATTTTTCCGGGTATCAAATCCTCCCCCGCCT
>JAISQR010000314.1 GCA_031274035.1 Treponema sp.
TTAAAACCTTTACTTTCCCTTTAGTTCATAGCGGGAAAGTGTTCTTCGTGTCCTTTGAGGTTAAAATTATTCAAGATTTGGTAATTTCACAGCGCCTGAAAGCAAACGCCGATGCCCTGAGCAGGGCCCTTCCCCCTTGACCAATAGTTCTCATCGCGTGTATCCTTATTTCCGGAAGCTGACAACCGGGGCTTTCGTGTTTGATTGGCAAGGCAGGTTTGCAACCCTGCCCTGCCAAAATACCGCCTCTATGGAGGAAATTAATGCCCGTGAAGGCAACAACCGTTAGCGCGGGAGGCATAAAAAGCCGTTTGCGCCGCATAAGCGGGGCGGTGAAGCAAAGACGTTTCCGGGCAACCGGAATCCCAAGGGCTTACCATCGGGCAGGCTCATTTGTTCTTTTACACTGAAAGTAAAATGATAAGGCGATAATTATAATATGGATACCGGACAGTTTATTCGCGAGCTTAATGCCGTAACAACGGATGAGATAAGTGCCGAAATCAACACGCAGCTCATAAATTACATAAAATACAGTGACGGCGCGATTAACCGGATCTTTTTTGGGGGGGCCGGGGGAGGATTTTCGCAGGCGGTTCAGGATAATGGTGGGAGCGACTTCCCGAAAATGTATATAAGCAATGTTATCTCTGAGGTGGCGGATTACGGTTTTAACACCGCTGTCAGAAGCGCGTGTTCGGATGTTCAGGCTTGGTTCCTCGATCATCATCAGTCTGTCGGCGAAACCATTGTTCTGAATTATTTTGGCGCCAAATTTTCTTCGTATATTTCGCAAGAGGCCGCTTCTGCACTCAAGCTAAAGCTTTGCGATAATTCTTTCATTACCGGCTTTGCGGCTGAAGCCGCAGCTAACGATGATTATCACAAAATTTTAAACTACTGGCTCATGATGAAACGGCTTGATAACTCTGCGTTTTTGGATGTTGTAAATGCCTGGAATACGGTAGATATTCTTAAAAGGATTGTCGATACTTATCCTTCGTTTTGCTGGCTGGACTTGGTAAATCCGCTCTTTTCGCCCGGAGGCGCTTCTTTTGCGGATATTTTTGGCAGTGTCCGCAATGCTTGTAATGCAGAGACTCTGACAGGGACTGAGTGCGTTTCCGATGTTATCGATATAACTTCTTCCGGCGCGCCTGTTACAGCGCAGTATATTATTAGCCGCTATACGACCGGATTGGATGTCAAAAAGTGGATTGAAAGCTCATCCGGATATTCTACAGGGGCAAATCTATCCCTGCCTACGTCACAAACAAAAGAGAAAGCCCCTGCGTCGGATATCGGCTGTGTTATTGGCGGGACGGGAATTGTCTTGAAAGGGGGGAAGGTAAAAGCGGTGGAAACGGTAAATGCCGGGGATATACTGATTAATAACGGCGGCGGTTATTCCGTTCCGTCAGGGGAGCTTGTCATCAGCAATCATGTGAAAATGCTCTATTCGCTTAATGACGATACGCCTTTTATGTCGCCTGACCATGTTATTCTGACCCCGCAGGGGTATAAGTGTCTGGACCCGGAAGCCGCAAGGCAAACAAATCCCGGCCTTGAGTTTGGAATAATTAGGGAAAATGATTCGTTTTATCGCGGCGTGATGGACGGCGGCGGAAACCTTGCCGTTAATGTTGAACGTGTTCGTAAGATTAATGTCGCGCCAAATGAAGGAAAGGCTTGTTATGATATTCATATATCTGACGGAAGAAAAAATTATATTACGGAGAACGGATATGTGTGTTTTGCGAATTATCCTGAGATTACCGCCGGCAGTATTATTGGCGGGCTGGAGAAGGCAAAGCGCACGGAAGAGTTTAAGAATTTGGCAAAAGAAAACCGGGAATTATTTGAGGCTGCATTCGGAAAGGTTGCAGTTGAATACTTTTTAAGTATGTAATATTTAGTATTTTATGGAGGGCATTATGAGGAAGGCAAGCAGCCTGCATATTTCGGCCGTTGACGAACAATTGTTGAATTACGGCGGAATTCTTGATTTGAAAGTTTTCCCGGCGAAGGGTGATACGGACTTTCAGAAACTTTCGATTGCGGGAGGGCATTTGTTTTTTGGCGATGATAAAAAACCTGTGAAAGCGGATGTTCACGGCAATGCCCTGTATTGGAATAGAACAGCATCCGGCGGCGCGGTTGAATCCGGATATCTGCGCATGTTTGACGGTTTGACGTATGGTTTCGGATATGTTAATTACGCCGGAAATAAAATTCACTTTGAAGTTGCCGGAGAAAACATCTATGAATTAACGTATCAACTGGATGGCGAGAAAACAACCGCCAGCGCGGGCACCATGAGTCTCGGATATAAAGAAGATCCCGATACGGAAGTATTGATGCCTTATTCAATTTGGACTTGCCAAGGGGCCGCCGTTGCAAAGACGGATAACGCTTCGGCGGGCAATAACGGGATTATTTTGGGAGACTGCCAGACTAAACTTCCGGTTGCATTTAAGCCGGATGTTCAAGTTGGGAAATCGGGCGGTGAAATATATTTTGGCACGCCTTCTTTTGCGATGTCAATTAATTTTAAGGGGACGGCGTTTTCGCCCATTAGGGGTGTTCTCAGTGTGCTTGCCTTTTATGACGTGTTGTATCAGACCATTGACGGCGCGCTGTTTGCGGTCAACAGCAGCCTGCCCGATATAACCGCTGAGCCTGTTATCACCGCCTGCGGAAGATTTACCGGGAAATTAAAACCCGCCGCGCAAAGTCAGTTATCTGAACTCTTGCGGCTCTCGGCAGTGTTGCGGGCTTCCAATCCCGGCAATGCGTTGTCGGAGGAAGAAAAAAACGCGCTTCAGGGAGATGCGCCGCTTTCGGTTGCCGCGCTGCTGGCTCTTCCGCGCCCGAACATGGAAGATGTCCATGCTGAAAGTTTTAACCGTATGCTGTCCATGGCGGTTTATGCCGCCAATGATAAGGATCAAGAGGTTTTTAAGTATTTGAACAGGCCTGTGCCGGTTGTTTCTGATGACAAAACCGGACAATTAACGCGCGCCCAGGCCCGGCTTGCCAAAGACGCGGACATAAGTAATTTTCTTGTTAACAAACTCGCTCTTGGATATCTTTCAAACAGTTATGCCTACGCGAATGAACCAACGATAGCCGACGCCATGAACAAGGCGAATAATGCGAAGCATAAGATTTCCAACTTTTTTTCAGGGACGAGTAAAACTTCGATTTCGCGTACTTCAAATTACCAAAAAACTTCTGATGCGGTTTACGACTCAGTTTATATCAACAATCTTGCAGGCATTGATGCGTATACGGGCAGTAATTCCAAGGAATGGGGTACGCGCCTGTATGAGACGGTTTCAAATACGGCGTGGGTCAACGGGCTTATCACCCGAATGCAGACAGTTCAAAACCAGGAGGAACTTAACCATATTTGCACGATGCTTCAAATTCTCAACAATGACAATAATGTCCAGCTGGGTGATAAAACAGTCACCTATGCGGCGGCGTTCCATAAGAGGGTCGTTGAAAGGACCCTTGCGAATTTCGTCTTGAATGTAAATCCGGCTGACCCTAACGATAAAGACGCCGTCGATACCTTAAATACTTTCCTGACGGATTTTCTTAAAGTCTATTTTCAAAACATACAGGACGGTTCTTTTCCCGGTTGGACCGCTGATCAAATCGCGCAAGCTCAGCAGGATTTAGCTGATGCCGCAACAGCTGCCGGGTATGAAACTGTTGCGGCATATATTAATAATGTTAGCGAAATAGTGTTTGAAGCCTCGGCGGCGATTCTTGCCATGAAGGATCCGGATATAGGCACACGCCTTGTTAATCTTTTTCGAGACCATCCGGGATTGAATGCAGTAATCGGCTTGGCTTTTTATGCCAGCGGTGTCCTTGCGGTTGTTATGGGCTTTAAGAGGAAGTGGAGTGACCTGACTTCCAAAGAAAAGGCGGAAGAGATAGCCGGGTGTGTTTCCTTCGCTCTTGCAGGCGCGCGTGATGTTGCGGTCTGGATTGCTGTTAAAGGATTTAAAGGCAGCTTCGCCGATATTATCGAAGGTGATAAAATCTTAACGGAAAACTTTTCCAAGCTTGATTTTGTGGAAATATTGAGCAAGGATAATGCCTATAGCGAGACCATGACCAAGCTTGGCCTTGATGTTACAACGGATGTAGCTGAAGCCGGAAGTGCTGAAGCCGCCGCCATCAAATGGCAAAAGGTTTTCCGCATAACAACAGTTGTTGGAAAAGTGGCTTCTGTGGTATTTATGGCTGCGGCGGTCGGCATATCTATCTGGCAAACGTACGAGGATTTCAAAAGCGGCGCCGGTGACGCGATTGAGGCCCTTGATGTTATTTCGACCGTTGCGACGGGGGTCGCCTTTTTTGCCGAGGGCGCGGCACTCTGTCTTTCAACGGTATGCGCGGCTATACCGGTTGTTGGCATAGCCGCCACACTAATAGGAATAATCCTTTCCATTGTGGAATTATTTATTCAGCGTGACACCCCGCCATCGCCCATTGAGAAATTTATATCAGACAGGTGCGTTCCTTTTGTAAACGGCTTGGAGGATTATACGCCTGCTTGATAATATTGCAATGAGGCTTAAAATAAATTTGGGGCTGTCCAAAATTATACTTATTGGGCAGCCCCTGTTTTCCTTATATCGGCAGCAACCGTATCGGACTGGACCCCGATAGTCATGCCCTTCGCCGGGGAGGAGAACGGCGTTTCTGTGCTTCCGGACATCGATAACATGGTGATGGCCATAGCCCTGGACGTGCAAAAACGGCGCCTTGCGGTATTGGGCGGCTCGTGGACAGAAAGCGGCCTCCCTCCCGAAACAGGTGAAAATACGGAAGCCGATCTGAATGGGGACGGGAATAACAACCTGAAATATATGCGGAGCCGCAGCGGGCATCTGGTCATTTTCGATGATACTGAGGGGGAAGAGAAGGTCCAGGTTATATCCGCTGACGGCAAAACCCGTTTTGAATTCAGTCCGGCTGAAGAGACGGGGAACCTTGAAACCGAAAACGACATAACCTTGAGTGCCAAAGGCACCATCATGATAGAGGCTGAAGAAATTGAGATAGCGGCAGAAAAAAACGGCTCTTCATTAACATGTATGAAAAGGATTTTGTAAGAATATAGCAAAAAGCACGCTGTTTCCGCTAATATATTGGTGATTCAAGCCATAAAAGCGGAGAATACAGCGTGCAACTAA
>JAISQR010000330.1 GCA_031274035.1 Treponema sp.
CCCCTATTGCTTTAACGCGGGCCGCATCGGTATCCAGTTTATAACCGCAACGGAAATTCCTGCCTATTATCAAAAAAACAAGATTTCCCCGCTTTTTGAGGATATCTATAAATTCCTGACCTTTCAGTTTACTGAAATTATCGGAAAAGTCAATGAGTATGGTCCGTTCCACACCAAGAGCTTCAAAACATTCAAGTTTCTGTCTGAGGCTAAAAATATCCCCCGTGTAGGACTGGGGGTTTAAAATACTCTTAGGATTCTGTTTAAAGGTGATCACCGTGGGGAACGGGCCGCGCTCCACAACTTCCCGTATAAGCGCCTGATGCCCCCTGTGTACTCCGTCAAAAACGCCTATAGTCATGGCTGAGGGCGTTTTTATAGATGTTGCAATTTCCGAAGATATGCACCCATCGGCAGAGATACCGGTAAATTCGGCCCAATCAAGGACAAGCATCAGGAAGCTCCGGGCCTTTTTGACAGGCGCCGCCGGATGCCGCATACACATAACCGTAGGTCCATTTTCCGGCTTTTTTTTCAATTATCCCTATAAAACCGCCTCCCGTGCCCTGAGACTGTCCTGTATCCAGGAAAACACCTGCCGTAATAGTCCCTGTCTTTTCAACCCTGAACGGATCGGGGATACGGGATGCCGGATAACGGATCGCCTTTTCGTTTACAATATAATCTAAATTCTTACCATGTATCATTTTTTGGACAGCGCTTTCATCTACCAATAGAATCGGTAATCCCAGGGCCTCAAAACACCCCGTATCAATTGGACGCAAGGCGCTGAACGGACCGCCGGCGGCAAGAGAATCGCCGGCCTCGTATGAGGCGGAAAGCGGAAAACCGGCAATTTGGGTGCGTTCAAGGCTTACAAGATGGGCCCTCGACTGTACAGAGATGGCAAGGTCCCTGGCCAGAGAGCGTATATACACGCCGCTTGAACAATGGACATGGATACGGGCATAGGGCGGATCATACGAGAGCAGATCAAATGCGTAAATAGCAACCGGCCTTTTCTTCATTTCAGGGATAATCCCCGCCCTGGCCAGTTCCGAAGCTCGTTTCCCCGCAATGTGAATTGCCGAATAGGCAGGCGGCGCCTGTAGAATAGTTCCCCTGAATTGAGGCAGTACAGCCTCAATCTCCTGCCGTGATGGAACAGGAGCTTCCGCGACGGATATGCCTTCCGGGTCCAGGGTATCGGTCTCAATTCCAAAGCGGATAGTTCCCTCATAGTTTTTATCACAGGAACTAAACCACCGGGCAAGTTTTGCCGCCCGTCCGGCAAGGACAAGGAGCAGGCCTTGGGCAAATTTATCCAACGTACCGGTATGGCCTACTCTGGAAGTAGAGAAGGCTTTTTTTATCAGATTAAGGGTTTCAAATGAAGTTACTCCGGCTTTTTTCCTTAAAAGCACTAATCCGGAAACTTCGTTTTCCTTTCCGGGACTAATTCCCCTCATCCTTCGTAAGTTCCTCGATCTTTTTTACCAGTTCAAATCCTTCCTTAATGCTGGTATCTTCATGGAAACGGAGATGAGGCATCTGGCGTATATACATCTGACGCGCAAGCCAGGACTGAATAAATCCGGCCGCGCTTTCAAGCCCGGCGACCCCTTTGACAACGCTGCCTTCAGGGTTAACACAGGAGACGTAAACATCCGCATACGAAAGATCGCGGGAAACTTTTACGCGGTTAATCGACAGCAGGGAATTAACCCGGGGATCCTTTATCTGCCCCTCCAAAATAAGCGCTCCGATTTTTTCCTGAATAAGCCGCCCTACCCTCTCTGTTCTATACTCTGTCATACTAGCCGTTTAATTTCCTTGCTATTTCAACCAATTCAAAGGCTTCAAGCTGATCCCCTATCTGGATTGTATCGAAGTCTTCAAAACCAATACCGCACTCAAAGCCGGCGGCCACTTCCCGTGCGTCATCCTTAAACCGTTTCAGGGAAGCAAGTTTGCCGGTATGAATGACAATACCCTCACGTATGATATTGACGCTTGCGCTCCGCTTTACTGTTCCGGTAAGTACATAACAACCGGCAATAGTACCGGCTTTCGGTACTTTGAAGGTGTTCCTCACCTCTACCGTGCCTATAACCTCTTCCTTGGTATCAGGTTTGAGCATGCCTTCCATGGCCTGTTCTATTTCCTCTACCGCCTTGTAGATGATATTGTACTTCCGTATGTCTACTTTTTCCTGATCCGCAAGTATCTTTGCCTTGGGAACCGGCCGTACATTGAAGCCGATAATAAGCGCGTTGGACGCAATCGCAAGAGCAACATCGCCTTCGTTAATCGCACCGGGAAGAGCCTGGATAACGTTCACGCGGACTTCTTTAGTGGAGAGTTTTTCCAGGCTTGAGCGGAGGGCTTCGGCGGAGCCTTGAACATCAGCCTTGATTATCACTTTCAGTTCCTGTATGGCCCCGTCGTTTATTGTATCGTAGAGGTTATCCAGGGTGATCTTTTTGACATTCTTGGCATCCTCAAAACGCTTTAGTTCCTGCCGTTTTGAGGCATATATACGGGCAATCCTTTCATCTTCAACGATTTGCAGCGGATCGCCCGCGTTGGGTATGCCTTCAAAACCTAATATCTCAATAGGCATGGACGGCGTCGCGGTTTCAACCCTTTTGCCTTTATCATTATACAAGGCGCGTACCTTTCCGGGCCATACCCCGGCAACAAAAGCATCGCCTATCTTTAGAGTACCGCGCTCTATTATAGCGGTAGCAACGACGCCCCTTCCGTGATCTATCCGCGATTCCAGTATCTTGCCTTCGGCGTTTCTATTGTAATTGGCCTTTAAGTCAAGTATTTCAGCTTCAAAGAGTATAGCATCGATTAATTTATCAATACCTTCTTTTCTAAGGGCCGAAAGTTCCACGAACATGGTCTGCCCTCCCCAATCCTCGGGCATAAGTCCGCGCTCGGAAAGCTGGCTCTTGACACGATCTGGGTTGGCTTCGGGTTTATCCATTTTGTTCACCGCAACGATGATGGGAACATCGGCGTCCTTTGCATGGTTAATCGCCTCAATAGTCTGGGGCATCACCCCGTCGTCCGCGGCGACCACCAGGACTACGATATCTGTTACCTGCGCGCCCCGCGCCCTCATCCGGGTAAAAGCCTCATGTCCGGGGGTATCGAGGAACGTGATACTTCCCTGGGGGGTATCTACAATGTAAGCGCCTATATGCTGGGTAATACCTCCAAATTCACCGGATACCACATCGGTACTGCGTATGGCGTCGAGGAGTTTCGTTTTACCGTGATCGACATGCCCCATGACGGTAACTACCGGAGGCCGCCTCTCCATGACGGCGCCCTCATCCGATTCGGTCTTGATAAGGGTTTCTTCATAGAGACTAATGATCTTGACATCGGCGCCGAATTCCGAAGCTAGAATTGAAGCGGTATCCGCATCGATCTGCTGGTTAATGGTAACC
This sequence comes from Treponema sp., assembly GCA_031274035.1. Classification (GTDB taxonomy): domain Bacteria; phylum Spirochaetota; class Spirochaetia; order Treponematales; family Breznakiellaceae; genus JAISNI01. Next base: position 3,465 of record JAISQR010000330.1, read on the forward strand.
ATCATCCCCATGCGCATAAGTTTCTGTATAATGTCGTTTGCCCTCAGATTTAATTTCCGCGCAAGTTCGGAAATTGAAATTACTTCCATTATTTCAATGGATTTAGGGATAGGATTAGCGATCTGAACAGCCTTTTTCTTTGTCTGGAGGATCTTTTCCGCCATCTCCTGTTCTTTATTCCTGCGGGTATAGACAGGTTTTTTCGCCTTGAAGGTCTTTTTTACCGCTCCTTTACCTTCCAATACCGGAGGAGTTTGAGCAGGCGGGCCGCCGCCGGGACGCCCGCCGGGGCGGTTAAATCCCGGACGCTGTACACCGAAACCGCCCGGACGCGGATTGTTTCCTGACATGGGGGGACGCCCCGCCCCCTGGTTCGGGCGGAAGCCCTGGTTGTTGTAGGGATGCGGCCCTCCGCCCGGACGGGGGTTGTATGAACCGCCTTCCGGACGCGGACCGACAAAACGTCCGCCGACCCGGCCTGCGGCGCCCCGGGGCCTCTGCGGGAATGGGGAAGAACCCTGACGCACCCCTCCCTGGCCTTCTTCTTTAGGGAAGCGGTTGCCGACCGGCTTGCCTCCGACCCGGCCTGCGGCGGCATTGGGGCGTTGAGTTACAGGCATAGAAGTTATCCGGCCTTCCCCTTGCCGGACAGTTCCCTGCGGTTTCTGTTCTTTGGACACATCGGCGGCAGGATTCTCTTCCCCGTATTTTTTTTGTTCCGGGTTTTGGGAGGGCTTTTCTTTTGCCGCGGCAGTATCCTGAGAAGCTGTTCCTTCGGGTGCTGTAACCGTATTATTACGGGCTTGAACAACGACTTTAGGCTGAGGTTTCTTTGCAGGTACATGCGGTAGTGCTGGATTCTTTTTCTTTACAACAATTACCTTGCGCTTTTCACCATGTTCAGGACCTGGTATATTCCTCGCTTCCCCTCCAGGGGATTCATGCTCATTAGGCGCGCGTTTTATGAGTTCCGCCTTTGGTTTTTTGGTGTTTTCAATTTCCTCAGCCATAATCCACCTTTACAACGGACCTTGAGTCCGAAATTTCCTACAAATCAACAAACCCGCCGCAAGCAGGCTCTTATTCATTCATCTTCATATTCAAAACTCAATCCAATTCCGCAATTCGGGCAACTGGTCATATCCATCGTAATTTTTGCACCGCATTCAGGACATTCATATTCTTCATCTTCTTCAAAATCGGCGTCCGGTTTATCTGTTTCCGCCGGCTGCCTGGTCTTTGAATCTTCGGAATATTCTTGAGCATAGGTATCGTCCTCTTCAACTATTTCGACATACTCTTCGATAAGTTTGTTCAGGGTTTCAATCTGCTCCGCCGATATATCGGGTATCCCCGCAAGCCTCTCCTCATCTAATTCCAGAAAATCCTGTATAAAATCAATACCGTTTTCTTTAAGGCTCTGAACTACCGCCGGATCCGCTCCCGGCAGTTCGGAAATCAGGGAATATTCTTCTTCAAAATCTGAATCGTTGAACAGTTCGGAGACTGCTTTGCGGGACTGAGTTGCAATGGGCATTTCCTCAAACTGCTCTACCGTCTTAACATCAATGCTCCAATCTACAAGACGGTTTGCAAGGCGCACATTAAGCCCCTGTTTTCCTATTGCCAGGGAAAGCTGGGAATCATTTACCACTACCAGAGCCTGTTTTTTAGCTTCATCAAGGATAATCACATCCTGCACCTCAGCCGGAGACAGTGCGTTTTTGATAAACTTACGGGGATCCGCGTCGTACTTGAGAATATCGATCTTTTCCCCGAAAAGCTCCTTGATCACCGCAAGGATACGCACGCCTTTTAGCCCTACACAGGCGCCTACGGGATCAACATCATCCCGGTTGGAAAAGACGGCCATTTTAGTACGGGCCCCCGCCTCCCTGACGATTTTATGTATCTCCACAATTTTATCGTAAATTTCCGGCACTTCCATCTCAAATATAGCCTTGACAAAATCGGTATGAGTCCGGGAAAGTACAACCTGAAGCCCGGTAGAGGTTTTATTGACTTCGACAATAAGGGCCTTAATGCGATCATTGACTTCAAAATGCTCCCGGGGAAACGATTGAAATTTCTTGGGTAGTATCCCCTCAATTTTACCCAGATCTACATAGATAGTACCGTTTCGTTCCCTTTGATAGTAGCCTATGATAATCTCTCCAATCTTGTCTTTAAATTCCGAATACAGGCTGTCTTTCTGAATTTCCCGAATAGACTGATGGGTAGTCTGTTTTGCGCTTTGCACGGATATACGGTCAAAGTTCTTGGGATCCACTTCGATAAGTATTTCATCCCCGATTTCCGCTTTGGGGTCCAGGTCGCGGGCTTCATGCACGTCTATTTCCAAAATCGGATCTACGCCGTCATCTTCACCATCCACTATTTTCTTTTTCGCGAATATTGAGACTTCCCTCTCACCGTCAAATCTGACTACTGCATTATCCACATTCCCATAACGGCGTTTATAGGCCGCAAGAAGGGCATTTTCGATAGTCCTGAAAACAAGTTCTTCCGACATGCCGCGGTCCTGAATAAATTGGCGGATCGCTTCTGATATATCCGTTGCCACGAGCTTACTCCTCCTGTGAAAAATCTAACTTTGCTTTGGCAATAACACCGTAACCCAGACTTTGCTCTCCGGCTTTCCCCCAAAGAATAATCTGTTCCTCATCCGCGGATTGTAAAATCCCGGCGGTCCAATCGGATATATCCTTCCTGTAACATTTAATTCCACGGCCGATAAAATACGCAAACTCGCTGCCGTCCTTTATAAGCCGATCTATACCCGGCGAAGAAACTTCAACATATAATTCCTCACCAGGAAAAGCTAACTCCAGCCTGGGAAGCACGGCATGATGAGCGCGGGAGCAATCTTCAACGCCGACAGTTCCCTTTTTATACATCGTAAGCCTGATCTGTACGCTGCCCTTATGCCTGGACACATTAAGATCCACCAGGGATAACCCCAAACCTTTTACCACCGGTTCCAGAGAATCGAACAACGGATCAGGCGCCCGGGGAGTAAATTTCACTTGGAACCCCTCTGGTCAGACAAACGCCTCCGCATACTCCGGCTTTGTCCTTTTTCCATTAAAAAAGGGTCGCTCGAACGACCCTTTATCATGATGAATCTTCGACTGTCAGGTTGATTATATGTTAATGGTTTGTATTTGTCAAGAGCTTCTGTATCAGAGGATAACCGCAGAGGAAAATTTTATCCGCAAATTAATGCTAATTTTCATTAATCAATATAGAAAAAACTGGCGCCTTATAGAAACTAAACAGATAGATTAATAACAGAACAGCGAAGAACACGTCGAATCATCAAACCGAATGTCCGCGGTTCGCGGCGAAGGCGAAAAAGTAAGGTTTATACCAATCCTGAATAGTTACGAATTATGAAAGATAGTATTATTGTTATATTGTAACTATATAATGAGCCTTTCCCAAAACTCGGTTAGTTTTAGGAAAGGCTTTGGAAAAAGCGGCTTGAATCCCGCTTTTCCCCTTAAATTCTGAGGTAGATTTCCCAAAAATTGAAGTTTTGGGAAATCCTCTAATATAAAAAATACGATATTTTATATGCAACGGCCCTGTTTGAGATACTTGATGTTTTTTCCTGTTTATTGGTATTGTTTTATATATTATCTCGATCCGTACTATATAAAAGGGATCTGTACTACATAGAGGGGTACATCATGAAATTATCATTAAAGGTATCCCTGATTGTAGGGGTGCTGGTTCTTTTCTTTATGGCAGGTATGGCGGTTACTTCCAACATAATAGCCGCGGGGATTATGCGGGATACCGCGAAAAAATCCCTGCAAAACCAGTCGGTCATCGCCGCCCAACTCATCGACCGGGGTATTGTTAAGGCGGAACTCAGCGTGCTCTATGAACTGGCAAACCGCGCCCGGACCAAAACCTTGGTCTGGGAGACCCAGCGCGACAGCCTGCTCCAGGAAATTGACCTCCACGGGTATCTGGATTTCGGTATTGTTAGTTTAGACGGCGCAGCCCATTATATCAAGGAAGACACGGTCTCAAACCTTGCGGATCGGGATTATATCATTAAGGCCATGGCCGGGGAATCGGTTGTTTCGGATGTGCTCATCAGCCGGGTAACCAATACAGCGGTGGTGATGTTCGCAGCGCCCATCCTCGTTGATAACCGGGTGGCCCAGGTCATGATAGGAAGGCGGGACGGCGCGGTCCTCTCGGACATGACCAAACAGATCGGCATGGGAGATACCGGATACGTCTATATGATCAACGCCAAAGGGACCTTTGTCTGCCACCCGGACACGGATCTGGTGTATAATCAGTTTAACCCGGTGGAGGCGGTAAGGGCGGACCCTTCCCTGGAGTCGCTGGCGCGTTTTATTGAGGATGTGCTTGCCAACAAGAACGAGGTTGAAGAATATTTCTTTAACGGGAAAACGCATATTGCCGCTTACGCCAAAGTCCCCGATACGGACTGGTTCCTTATAGGAAGTGTAGAAAAAAACGAACTCTTCTTTGAAATAGACCAGATGCTGATAAAAACCCTCATCATCGCCGCGGTGGCGGCGCTTGCCGCGGCCTTTGTCTTTGTCTTTGTATTGTCCGTTACCCTTATCAGGCCCATCAAGGTAATTGTGGGGGCGGCAATATCCCTGGCAAACATGCAGTTCGATATCAATATTCCCCGTGATCGGAAGGATGAAATAGGCGACGTTCAACGGGCCTTCCATACCATCCGGGATGAGCTGCAAAAGACTCTAACCGATATCAACAACGAACACTTGGGACAGAAGAATATCAGCGGGAATCTGCATGTCTCCATCCGGGAATCTTCGGA
>JAISQR010000466.1 GCA_031274035.1 Treponema sp.
TGCAAAAAAGCCCCTTTTCGGAGGGGACTCAAAAGTAAAACCGCTGTATAGGAGTTTGTAAGGTATAAATATTCATGTTTATGAATATTTATACCATTTCATACGCGAAGCGCAACAAACTCCCACAGGCTCCTCGTACCCGGAGCCATGCCTTGTATAAACATTCATTTTTTGTTATCAATATGTATAAATATACGAGGAGGCTCTATGAGTACTACTGGAGAATATATACATGAACTTTCGGGCAATGATTATATCGATTTGAACTTATACGGTAAATTTAATGTGAAACGCGGTCTCAGGAATGCCGACGGTACGGGCGTTCTGGTCGGGCTTACCAGAATAGGGGATGTCCACGGTTATATCATGGATGAAGGCGAAAAAGTCCCGGTTCCTGGAAAACTTTACTATAGGGGCATCGATGTGGAGGCTATAGTTACAAACGCCTCAGAAGAAGGACGTTTCGGTTTTGAGGAGACCATCTACCTCCTCCTTTTCGGCGATCTGCCCGACAGGGAACAGCTTGATAATTTCTGCGCCCTTATGGGGCAGAACCGCGCGCTTCCCCGTCATTTTGCCGAAGATTCCATCATGAAGCTCCCCTCCCGCGATATTATGAATGAACTGGCACGTTCGGTACTGACCCTTTATTCCTACGATGACGACCCGGAAAACCAGTCCCCTGAGAATGTCCTGCGCCAGTGCGTAGAGCTTATCGCCCGCTTTCCTACCATAGCGGCCTATTGCTACATGGCCAAAAAACACTACTTTGACCATGAAAGCCTCATCATCCATCTGCCTGAATCTTCATGCCATAGCGCCGAGACTATCCTCTCCCTTATACGGCCCGATCAGAAATTTACCCGTCTTGAGGCGGAGATTCTCGACCTGGCCCTCATCCTCCACGCCGAACATGGAGGGGGGAATAACTCTACCTTCGCCGTTCATCTGGTTTCGTCCGCCGATACCGATACCTACTCAGCCATCTCTGCTGCGATAGGTTCCCTCAAGGGCTTCAAGCACGGCGGCGCCAATATCAAGGTTATGGGCATGATGGACGACATCAAGACCCATGTCAAAAACTGGGACAGTGAAGGGGAAGTAGCCGATTATATGGAAAAGATTCTCCGCGGGGAAGCCTATGACAGAACCGGCCTTATCTACGGTCAAGGGCATGCGGTTTATACGAAAAGCGATCCGCGGGCTGGGCTTATCAGCGCCAAGGCTGCGGCCCTTGCGGAAGAGAAGAACCTTACCGGCGAATTCCGTCTTTATAAACTTATCGAGCGGCTTACCCCCGAACTTTTCAAAAAGGTCAAAGGCTCGGACAAGGATATCTGCACTAATATCGACTTCTATTCGGGCTTTGTCTACAAGATGCTGGGCATCCCCCAAGAACTCTATACGCCGCTCTTTGCCGTCAGCCGTGTCGCCGGCTGGTGTGCGCACCGGCTTGAAGAGATCATAGCCGGAGGACGCATCATACGTCCTGCCTACAAATGTGTACAGTCCCGGCTGGAATACATCAAGATAGATAAGCGGAATATTCAATAAATATTTAACGTAAGTTTGCTTGGCGGCGGCCTGAAGGTTTATTGGCAACGACAGCCTTATCGGGCCTACGCCGCGCCGCCTTGGTTAAACAATATCGGAATAATCCAAATTGTTGCCAGCATTTTTATCGTATGCAGGTTTAATATAATACCATGAAACAGATAACAGGCGGCGGTACAAAGATGCGTGCGGACAATCGTTTGGGCAGGGAGATAAAGCGTCATTCTTCGGTATATGCGTTACTTGTTCTGCCCCTCATATACTATATCATCTTTAGGTATGTCCCTATCTGGAATGGCCAGATTGCATTCCGCGATTTTATGCCGCTGGAAGGAGTAGTCGGCAGTAAATGGATAGGGTTTAGGCACTTTCAAACATTCTTTAATTCGTTTTATTTCTGGGAACTTATACGCAATACTCTATTCTACAGTTTTGGGAAGCTCCTTATCAGCGTTCCCACAGCCATACTTCTGGCCGTTACTATCTACGAATGTATACGCCCCCGCCTTGCCAGGATCGTACAGACATTGGCCTACCTTCCCCATTTCCTCTCATGGGTTATCATGTACGGTATACTCCTCGTGCTGCTGGCCCCCGGCGACGGCATCGTCAATGATATCATTAAGGCGGGGGGCGGGGAACCTATAGCCTTTATGGTCAATACAAAAACCTTCCCGTGGATAGTTATTTTTTCCGACGCCTGGAAGGAGATGGGTTGGAGCGCCATCATCTTTATCGCCGCGCTTATCGGTATAGATCCGTCCCTCTTTGAAGCGGCTGTTGTTGAAGGGGTAAGCGCGCCCCAGCGGGTCTGGTACATCACGCTGCCTTCCATTCGTCCGGTCATTGTCATGGTTGTACTGCTGCGTCTAGGTACCATACTTGACGCGGGTTTTAATCAGATGTTCATGCTTTACTCGGTGCCGGTATACAGTGTAGCCGACATCATAGATACCTGGGTATACCGTCAGGGCCTTCTGGAATTCCAGTTCGGTCTTGCAACCGCGGTAGGTATCTTTAAAGGGGTGATAGGGCTTTTGTTAATCACCGTTTCTAACTGGATGGTAAGAAAGGTGAGCGATTCATCGTTATTCTAAGGTGAGAGGCTTTCCTAAAACTTCAGTTTTGGGAATGGCTCGTTATTCCAAGTTATATAAGGATGGTTTGATGAAACTAAAGCGAGTTAAAGGAACGGTGGTCAGGCTTAGTTTGGGCGACCGTGTTTTCTATACAGCTATTGATAGTTTTCTTTTAATAATTCTTGTGATAGTCGCTATTCCCCTGTGGAGTACCGTTACCCTTTCATTCAGACCCAATGCCTTTATCGGGTCCAACCTTGAAGGTATGTTTCTTCCGCCTTGGAGATGGTCGACCGCAGCCTATCGCGCCCTCTTGGGAAACGCCGGTTTCCTCAGCGCCTTTATCAACAGCCTTAAAATATTTGTCATGGGGGTGATCACCGCGCTCTTCTTCACTATTCCGCTTGCCTATGTGCTTTCCGTTAAAACCCTTCCCGGCAGGAAATTTTTCAACATACTTATACTCATACCCTATCTTTTTAATGTCGGCCTTATCCCAAGCTACCTTGTTGTTTCCAATTTGGGGCTTACCAACCACTTGGCGGCGATCTTCCTGCCCGTCGCTATCAGCACCTATAACTGCCTTATTATGCGCGGTTTCTTTGAGGGCATTCCCGACGAATTAAAAGAATCGGCGCGCATAGATGGCGCCCCTGAATGGTACGTACTCCTAAGTATAATTCTTCCGCTTTCAAAACCTATTATTATGAGTATAGGGCTCTATTACGGTGTTTCCTTCTGGAATGATTTTTTCCACGCCATGCTCTACATCAACAACAACGCGCTTCAGCCGCTGCCCATACTGTTGCGCAATATCCTTATCTCAAGCGGGATGAACGAATTTGTTGAAGTCAGCGCCTTCGGCGAAGCGCCTATACAGGCAATAAAAGCGGCAAGTGTATTCATGGCGGCTATCCCCATGATAATCGCGTATCCGTTTATACAGAAGTATTTTACAAAGGGAACCATGCTGGGAAGCGTGAAAGGATAGACCGCGAAACTGTTGTATTTTGAAAGGCTTAATACCTTTCTTAAAATATTTTTTTGGAGGAATAAACGATGAAAGAAAAATTAAAACTTACCCTTGTAGTTTTAATGATTTTGGGCCTGGCCGTATCGGTGTTTGCCAGCCCTCAACAGCAGGGCGGGGGCGCAAGCGCCGGCACAACGGCCGCGGCGCCGGTAAACATTGAACTCTGGTATGGGGCGTCGGTAACGGAAGCAGGGCCGCCTCCGGCCGATTGGAAAGTATTGCAGCTTATCAGGGACAAGCTCAACATCAACCTGACCATCAGTTCCCTGCCTTCCAACGAAAGCGATCAGGATGTTAAGATCAATGCGGCGGCGGCGGCAAATACACTGCCGGATGTTTTCATGGTTAGGCGTTCTGTCCTACAGAACATCGTGCGGGTCGGCGTGGTAGGGGCTGTGGATGATCTCTATGCGCTTATGCCTACCAGGACCAAGATAATGTACGATGCGGATGCTAAAGGGTATACAACCTTTAACGGAAAATCCTGGGGGTTTGCTTCACCCAGTGCGGTAAGCAAAAACGAAGGCGTACTTATCCGTAAGGACTGGCTTGATAAGCTGGGCCTTGGGGTTCCGGTAACAACTGAAGATTATTACAACGTTATGAGAGCCTTTACCGAAAGGGACCCCGACGGCAACGGCCGGGCCGATACCTACGGCTACGGCGCCTTTATCGAACTTAATCCCAACGAGGAAGGCTTGGGCCGCCGTTTTGATTCTCTATTCGGCGCGTTCGGCGTAGCGGGAACATGGAATCTTACCCGCGCTAACGCGGGCCTTAATGTCCGTAAACCTGCCTACTACGATGCCCTTGCCTATGTAAAGCGGATGGTTGACGACAGGGTGATCGATCCTAACTGGACCAGTTACGGCAAGGACGATTTCCGTGCGGCCTGGAAACAGGGCCGCTTTGGTATCATGCGGGAACAGAATGCCGCCTATGCCGCGGAATCTAACTACGCTCCCTTTGACAAGAATTTCCCCAATGGTTCATGGATTGTCGTTGATCCCCCCAAAGGCCCCAGAGGAGAACAATCCGTCGGCGTATACACGCAGTCATACCGGATATACGCTGTTTCCGCAAAGGCAATTCAGGCTAATAAAGGCCCCGCAATCGCAAAACTTCTTGAATGGATGAGCAGCGACGAAGGTTACTATCTTCTTGGGTGGGGTGAACGCGGCGTAAACTACGTGGTTGGTCCCGACGGCGCTCCTACCGCTACCGGTGTCCCCGATGAGTCCAAGGGATTCGGCAAGCCTGAGATGCAGCCCTTGACCCAACTGCGGAACATGGTATTCTATAATAGCGAGGTGGAACTTGTCGCCCGGTATCCTACCTATAAAGCCCCTACTTCCGGCAAGACGATGAGCGCCCTGACCGTGCTCTTTGATATGCAGTCCAGAGCATGGACTCCCAATATCGGCGGCGATGCGCTTGTGTATCCCAGCGCGGACCTGCAACGTTTCTACCGCCAGGGTGTTATTGAATTTATAACCGGCCAGCGCCAGCTTACGCAGTCCGCCTGGACCGCGTGGGTTGCCGAGTTTGACAGACTGGGCGGTCTTGACTGGGAAAAGGCCGGTATTGCGGAGGCTGAGGCGTCAGGATATATACGCTGATAAAGGCGCCGTTCCCCGAATCTACGGTTCGAGGGGAACGGTTCTGAAAAAAGGGCAAACGCCCGTTTTTCCCCATAAATCTAAGGCAGCTTTCCCAAAAAATTAAAGTTTTGGGAAAGTCTTATAAGGATTACCCGGATGACGGTAGGCGCGGCAGAAAAGACTATTGATACGGTACAGCCAATTTCACAGCGTATGGCTCTTTCGGTAATGTCAAGATACAAACCTGAGCACTTTGAATGGCACTATGAACACGGCCTTGTTTTGCAAAGCATATATGCGGTTGGAAAGAAATACGGTGAGTCTGAATATTGCCGTTATGTCAAGAGCATGTACGATGCCGTGGTGGGCGAAGAGGGCATAGCTACATACCGTTTGAGTGAGTATAACTTGGACCAGATCAATGCAGGGAAAGTGCTTTTCGATTTATACAGGGATTTTGGTGAAGAGAAATACCGCAGGGCAATTGAGCTTTTGAGGAATCAACTGAGAACACACCCGCGTACCAAGGCCGGCGGTTTTTGGCATAAAGAGATATACCCTTACCAGATGTGGCTTGACGGCCTTTACATGCAGGGGCCTTTCTATGCGCGGTATGGAGCCGAATACGGCGGGCCTGGTGATATTAACGATGTATATAATCAATTCATAATAATGGAAGCAAAGACCCGCGATAAATGCACGGGGCTTCTCTACCATGCCTGGAACGAGGACCGCAAGCAACTCTGGGCAAACCCCGTTACCGGCTGTTCCCCCCATTTCTGGGGACGGGCTATGGGCTGGTACTGCATGGCCGTCCTTGATACGCTCGATTTTATTCCGCAAACGTATCAAAAACAAATTGACGGGTTAAAGGCTGTCGCAAACCGTCTTGTACTGCCTATCCTAAAGTACCAGGATAAGGAAAGCGGCCTGTGGTATCAGGTGATGGATAAGGGCCGCAGCGGCAAGAATTATCTTGAAAGTTCCGCCTCCGCCATGTTTACCTGCTTCCTCTTTAAAATGATGCGCACCGGCATTCTTCCTAAAGCGGATACCGCCATGACAAGCGAAGCAGCCCTGGCTGCTTATGAAGGTATGCTTAAACACAAAGTGAAGGAAGACCCTTCCGGCTGCCTCCATCTTGAAGGCGTCTGCCGTGTTGCCGGCTTGGGCGGTAATCCCTACCGCGACGGCTCCTTTGAATACTATGTACAGGAGCCGCCTGTTGCCGATGACTTTAAGGGAGTGGGGCCCTTCATCCTGGCATCGCTGGAACGGGAGAGCTTCTAATACCCCAATTCCAATAAAGAAGTTTAACCCTTACACGCCTTTTCTACCGCCAGGGCAAGCTGATCCGCACAGGAAGTTCCGCGGGTACCGCATTGAAGTCCTTTCAGTTTCTTAACAAGATCTTCGGTTCCCATGCCTTCCGTCAGGATTCCTACCGCCTTGAGGTTTCCTTCGCAGCCGTTTTCAAACGAAACCCCATGAATTTTATTATCAATAATTTCAAACCGTATCTTGCTTGAGCAGGTTCCTTGGGTTGTAAACTCATACATAGTAGGCCTCCTAATTCGTCCTTTTCAATGGTAAAATGAGGGACATCTTAAAGAATCCCTTATCTCTGCTATCAATTCTTCACCGCCAAAGGCGCCGGATTTGGTAACAATAAACATTTCGCTCGTGCCGCCGCGAGCAAGGGCCAGGACTATACCCGGTTTGATTTCGCGGATCGGCAGTATATAATCAAAACAAAGCGCATCCATTATACCCAAAAGTGTATCCCCGCCGAAAACAGCAATGCAGACGGAGGTCTCCCCTAAAATGCCGGGGACAAGTTTTCCTATTCTGCCGGAAATGTTCTCCTCATGTACGCCTGCCGGTGCAGGCTGTCCGGTTTGTACTTCTGTACCCAGGGCGCGGTTGGTTCCGATAAGGCAAATACCGTCCAGGCGGAGGGCGTCGGAGCATTGTTTTACAAAGGCCCCGGCTTCGGCGGAGGCAAACCAGGCATCCTCGCAGAGTTTTTCCGCGGCCAAGGGGAATGCCCTGATCCCCGAATTGATGGCAGATCGTACCTGCCCAAGAGAAACAGGATTCACGCTGCCGGAAATAACGAGGAGGGGCGCAGGAGAATGCCGCATCATGGAAGACGCCGGGAATGGAACGCGCCTGAAAGGGAGGAATCTTATCAAGGCTTCGGCAAAACCCGCGCAGCCGGCGGAAGCATGGAGCAGATTCCGGTGATGCAGGGCTGCGGCTATGGCAGCCATTTCGCCGTTGCTTTCACAGTCAAAGACCATGATACCGGCGCCGTCTTCGCCGCCGGCGGGGAAGGCGGAAAAGCACGTAACAGGGATACGGGTCTGCCGTGCAATAATGCAGGGGATAGAACTTTCCTGTACGGGGTTAAGGGGATCGGCAGCCATTTCAGTTTGGTGTATGGGCTTATCCCGCAGAAACTGTATGCCGCCGCGGGTAGTTCTGCCTAAATCGGGATACGCCGGCGCAAAGGGAAGCCGCTCTAAACCACCGCTTTCCATAAAAGCCGCAAGTTCCGCTCCTATATTTCCGCGTAGGGTAGAATCGGTCTTTTTATACTTGTAGGGAATAGCGCCGTACCTTTCCATACAATGCCTAATAACAAGCTGGGCCTCTTCAGGTTTACTATGCCGGGTGTTGGTATTGATCACAAGGACCTCGGCGTCTTCCGGCAGTATCTGCTGTTTCCAGGGCAGCCCCTGATCCGGCGGTCTTAAAAAGACGCTTGTCGTAATACCGTTTTTGGCAAACTGAACGCCCGAATCCAGCGCACCGGTAAGATCGTCGGCAAGGATAAGCAAAGTAAACATACCTTTATTATAAAACGTAAAGCATGAAGAGTGAAGAGCGCGAAAAGCGAAGAAAAGGAAATGTGTACGTTTCCATTGCAGAATATAAAAGAACTTGGGCTTAATGACCTTGAAAATGCAATGATGAACGGCCAAGCGGGAAAAATTAAACTGGGTACACCGCAATTTTACTTTTGAGAAATTCAACCGCGAAAGGCGCGAAAAAACACGAAAAGGAAAGTTCACTGCTTCCAAGTACCGCGAAAATACCCAAATTTGAAGAAATTTAACCACGAAGATGCACATCGAACCTATGGTTCGCGGACACGAAGGTTTTTGTCAGAACGCTTCTTTCCTCCCTTCATGTCCTTCGCGGTTGTTTTTCTTTTCGTGCATTTCGTGTTTTTCGCGGTTAAAAGTAAAACCGTTAGGAGCCGCGGACACTTCGTGTCCGATTGCACTTGTAGGTTTTTACGGCCTTTTTTAGCAAAAAAGCCATAAAAACCACTATTATCCGGCATCCTTGCGGCTGAAGCCGCTAAGCAGTTTGTAAGGTAAAAACCACCCAATCGGCGGTTTTTTGAGGTTTTATGCGCGAAGCGCCACAAACTCCTAGGAGTTTGTGGCGCTTTGCCTAAAAATCGTATAAATTTGCAATTTATTGCAAATTTATACCTTGCAAACTCCCATCGAACCTCCGGTTCGCGGAGCCCCGTTAATCGGAATTTTTGCATATTCATGCAAAA
>JAISQR010000486.1 GCA_031274035.1 Treponema sp.
TTTTGCATGAATATGCAAAAATTCCGATTAACGGGGCTCCGCGAACCGGAGGTTCGATGGGAGTTTGCAAGGTATAAATTTGCAATAAATTGCAAATTTATACGATTTTTAGGCAAAGCCCCTCAAACTCCTAGATACGTCCTTAATTCCACCTGCGGAACTGCTTCGCTCATCACCGGTTCCACGTCCCCCGCGCGGACCGCGGAGGCCAGGAGGCTAAACCCCTGTTCCACCGATCCTTCCAAGACGGGAATCACCGCATGGGGGTAGAGAATATTGAGATTGGGCGCGGGGATAACAAGGGAAGCTGCCCGCCGTGAATCCGGTTCCACTGCCGCAATCCGGGATGCGCCCCAAGGAAAAGCGGCTATTGCCTCATGCTCCTCCGGCGAGGCATTCAACATTCCCCCGCCGTATTTGTCATAACGGGGTATAGAAAAGCCCCCCTCCACCGTCATCAACGGCCTTTCGCTTTTGATCCGGTGTATACGCACATGCCAGGCCCCAAGGCTTACAAGCATAGTGGTAATCTGCACATCGGGCCAGGGATTCCAGACGCTCATGGTCCAGTTTAACCCCGAAACTCTAGCGCTTATGTTCCTGCGTTCCCGCCAGTACCCGTCCCCTTCGGAAAGCATCAACATTGAATCGCAGCCGGTATTCCCAATGCCGTAGGACCCGTGGGATACACAGAAGGCGAATCGTGCGGAATAAGCGAACTTGCAGTACTTCTGCGCCGGATGGTTCATGTCAAAACCAGGATACTGCCCAGCGGTCAGTAGCTGAACATCCTCCTGTGTACGGGTAATGATGAAATTGGGGATCCGTTCCGCAACGATCTCAGCTTTCCCCAAGGGGACATCGGGGAGAGGCTCCTCCTCCGCTCTCCAAAAGGGATGATCCGCTCCCAAGGCAAGGACAAGGTATGCCTTCAAACCCCAATAGGGGGAACCGGGGGAATTGTAGGCATCCGCCATGACAAGGTTAGGATAACCATAACCGACTGAGAGAATACCCCCCGAATCCAGAATAGGCAGGGAAAACCATCGGCGCAGGCCCCTAAGCACGATACCCTTCATGATTCCCCAAGGAAGGGCCTCAATATCCGCGAAAGCGCACGCGGAAAACAGGGAGACTGCTGCAAAACGGTACGTAAGGCTCCTGCCGTATGGAACAATGGAGCCGTCCCCCCTGAACCAGGCGGCGAATTTGCAGGCAAAGAGCCGCGCCCGCTCGATGTACAGCGCCGAGCGCTCCGGGTCCCGCTTACCCGCAAGTTTTGCATAGAGCAGGGTGTAAAAATGAAAGCCCATAGGGTTATAGAGATCGTAGTTCCCTCCCTTGCCGTCCTCATACCAACCCTCGCCCCGGTAGCAGGATTCGACAATGTCAAACGATTCCCGTTCCGCCCGTTCATTCACCGGCAGTCCAAGCTCCCTGAATGCGGTGCATACCAGGATTCGAAAGAAATGCCAGTTGCTTGGCGGAAGTTCCCGCTGTTCTATAGACGAAAGCCACGCATAAAGCTGGCCCTGCTGCTCCCCGTCCAGAGAATCCCAAAACACATTACGGGCAATGATAAGAGAGAGAGCAATGGCCGCCATCTCCACGAGGAGTTGATCCCTATCCTTACATTCGCCCCAGTAAGCGGGGGAAGAGGGATTCACGCCATCCTTCATAATTGAGAGTACCTTGTCAATACCAGGATATGCGCCAAAGCCGGCAGTATAGGAGGCTATGCCCCAGAGTGTCCGGCTCCAGCCTTCCATGAAGGCGGTTTTAGGCGGATAAAGGGCCCCAAAATCTCCCAGATGATAACCTCCGGGCGCTATGTGATGTTCCAAAGGTGCAAGGAGATCGATAAGACTCCGCCCCAGGTCCTCACGGGTTTTTAAGAGATTCTCCTTCAAAAAATTATGTATGGTAAAATCATCTTTGTTCATAAACTTTAAAATACCTCCTTTTTGAATATATCGTTTCTCATATATGTTTGTTAAGAACAAAGCAGCCCTTGTATCATTTAAATGTTAGAATATTGTCTTTTTGGCAAGAAGGTATTATACTATAATCAAAATTTTTATTTAGGGGGTATAATAATGTATAATGATAAATCGTTGAGGCCGTTCCAATATGCAGGGTTTTGGAACCATTGCCTTAAATTTAAGGGAAAAAGCGGGGGCGGGGCATCTTTTTCCCGGAGCCGTTCCAAAGCTAACCGGGTTTTGGAACCGGATTCATTACCAGGAAAAATAATTTTAGGCGCCCTGGTATTAGTCCAGTTTATTTTTCTTGCTTCATGTGTTATAAATCCACGAATCGTTAAAGAGGAACAGTTCCCCCCTCAGGATAAATTTGTTCTTAATACTATTGAAAGGGAAGAAAGACTAGATTCCAGTTTAATACTGGAGAATAATGCTCCCTTTGTGGAGTTAAAATTCTCATTGCTCTCGTTAGCAGGAGGGCGGGCGGAGGATTTTCTCAATAGTATTCTCTATAAGGGTAATAATCCTGAACAATACATTGAAGATACTATTAAAAAATGGTCGGATGAGTATAACTCCATGTGGAATGCCCCCGATGCGAAGGATGCTTACTGGGCTTCTCTCTGCGGGGAATACTATGAAACCCATACCCATGCTCTCTATCCTGATATATTGGTTATTAAACGTACAGAGTATTCTTATACCGGCGGAGCGCATGGAAATAAAAGTGATGAATACCTTATCCTGGATCTAAAAGAATTACGAAGGCTGTCATTTAACGATCTTATCACGGAGGGAAAGAAAGACAGCCTGCTGCCCCTGCTCAAAAAGGGTTTATCTTCGATAAATAAAAGTGAAGATATACACTTTGATGATGTATTTGTATCGGAAAATATATTTTATGATCCCAGGGGTATAGGATTCCATTGGAACGAATACGACATAGCGGCATACGCAGCCGGCGATTTTGAAGTTATACTGCCCTATGCCGAAATATCGGATTTACTTACCGATAAGGGTAAAAGCCTTTTTGGAAATTAGTGGTACTTTATCATTCGTGTACCTTTTCTATCAAACTGCTGTTATATTAATCGTTGTAACTACGCAGATATATGCGATATTTATACGTGTTCTCAAGCGCTTGGGCAGGGCCCCTCACAAGGGGGCTCCGCTTGCGCTTTGAGCCGGCGCACAGGAGCGGCAGGCGGTAGATACGCCCAAACCAGGCAGAACACAGAAACGTATCAAGTATGAGGTGTACGACAAACGTCTGGACTATCCCCAGTTCCCTCCACAGACTGAGCCGGGCCGCAGCCGCTTTCGTTTCCCCCTCAGGGGAAAAACGTCCCGTGTTCACTATCGTTTCACATAGGGCGGCAAGAAGCAGTTTCCCGTAAAACCACGCACAGGCGCTCCGGTCCAGTTTTACCGGTATTTCGTTGTAATGAAACAATGACTTAAGCCGTTTCAGCCCCGCCCGTTCGCTGTCCTGGTCCTTCCGCAGTGCGCAGACCCGTAGCGGAATATCCTGCCCATTGACCCGGTAGTATACCTCCACACTCCCGCTCTCCCCGCACGAGCCTTGAGTAGTTACAAAAACTCTGATATAAAAGATTCCTGTAATTTTCAAATTCTGTTCATAATCTCATTTCATATACCTAGTGTATTGACGGATTTAATAAAGATTAGTATATTAGTAATAATATCAGATGGAGGGATATATGCAGGAAAAAAAGGTTTATGTCGATTATAATGCCACAACCCCGCTTAAAGATGAGGTGAAGGCTGCTATGATAGAAGATCTTGTAATTTATGGGAATGCTTCCAGTTTGCACGCATCCGGCCGTGCCGCGCGTGAACGGATAGAGGCGGCAAGGGCGGCGGCAGGCAAGCTCCTTGGCGCGGCGGCGGCGGAAATCATCTTCACATCAGGCGGTTCAGAATCGAATAATACCGTTTTCCAGGCTATGCGTCATATCATTAATTTCAAGGGAAAGGACGATGTTCCGGCTTCCGCTGCCGGCAGGAACGAGATCATTACGACTGCTATTGAGCATCCCTGTGTGCTTAACTCCTCCCTGTATATGAAGGATCTGAACTATAAAGTAACGTTTCTTCCGGTTGATGAATACGGCAAGATCAGGCTGGATGAACTTAAAAAGGCGTTAAATGAGAAAACCCTCCTTGTATCGATAATGACGGCCAATAATGAGATAGGAACCGTCCAGGATATTAAGGAGATTGCATCCCTGGTTAAGGCAGCCGGGGCCTATATGCACACCGACGCGGTGCAGGCTGTGGGGAAAATACCGGTCAACGCGGCAGACCTGGGGGTGGATTACCTTACCATGTCGGCGCATAAGATATACGGCCCCAAAGGGGTAGGCGCCCTCTATGTGCGGAAAGGAGCGCCCCTCTTCCCCCTTATACACGGCGGGCACCAGGAGGACGGCCTGCGCGCGGGGACATACAACAATACGGGCATCCTGGGCTTCGGTAAGGCAGCGGAACTTGCCATACGGGACCTTGCCGAATACGGCAGAAGGACCTCCGCGCTGCGGACCCGGCTGCGGGAGGGTTTTCTTGAAAAGATACCCAACATCAAGATTAACGGCCATCCTGTCGATACATTGCCTAATACCTTGAATGTATCCTTTCCGGGCGCCGAGGGAGAGGCTATTCTGCTTTCAATGGATATAGTCGGGATTGAGGCTTCCACCGGTTCGGCCTGCGCGTCGGGCAGCCTTGATCCTTCCCATGTACTTATGGCCCTGGGTGTGGGGCCGGAACTGGCGCATGGCTCCATACGTTTCAGCCTTGGTTGGAATACCACTGCTGAGGACATTGAGTATATTCTGGATCAAGTTCCGCCCATTATTCACCGCCTTAGGGCAATGTCTTCCCTGTAAGGAGTTTACAATGCCAGATTGGTTGTATTCCGATACCGTTAAGGATCATTTTACCAAACCCCGCAATGTGCTTATGGATGATGAATCAACCTTCCCTGCCGACGGGCGCGGACAGACGGGGAACATCAAATGCGGCGATCAGATGCTCATGCTGCTTCAGATAAAGGACGATATTATCACCGACGTGCGCTGGAAAACCTACGGATGCGCCAGCGCTATTGCCTCCACCAGTATGCTCTCCGAGACCATTAAAGGGATGAGCATCAGCGACGCCTATAAAATAAGGCCCGAAGATCTGGTTGAAAAGCTGGGCGGCCTTCCCGAATATAAGATACATTGTTCTGTCCTGGGGGATAAGGCCCTGAGAGCAGCCATAGACGATTACCTTATCAAAACAGGCAGGCAGGGAATGCTCAAGGAAGAGGCGGTTGAGATATGCCATTGCCTTGGCATCACCGACAAGGATATAGAGAACGCTTTCCATAAAGGGGCGCGTAACTGGGAAGGTTTACAGCAGGCCACCAAAATAGGAACGGTCTGCGGCGGCTGTAAGGCCAAAGCTCTGGAACTGCTGCATGAGTTTGCCCACATTTACGGTAATTAGCGTCTGTCCATTGCGGACAGACCTCGCATCGAAAACAAAGTTTCCGCTTGTTCCCGGTGCGAAACGGTATTTCGCCTTGTACCAAAACGGTACGCAAAATGCGATTTTCAAGGAAGTCTGTCTGTCTATATAGACAGACTCTCATTAATGCGGTATCTTATTTAAGAATACCGTTAAAAACTAAACGGTTCTTACTTGCCTATCTCCGGGCCTGTTCATTGTGTACCCGCAACTATGGACAGGCCCTTTTTTTGCGTCAAAAGTTACTCTTCCGCCTCCAGGGTTCTGGCATTGAGGATCAGGGCCGTACCGTCGGCGCTTTGGGTCAGGATAGTCTCGCCCCTAAAGGTAATGGCCGCAAGCGGATGGACGGCTATGCTGGAGTGCGCCTGTCGTTCAAGCTCCATGTTGAAGCGGCCTAGGTAGCAATTCCCGTCCGCTACGGTGATAGCGTAGAAGTCGTTTCCCCTCACTACCAGTACAGTGTCGGCCTGTAAGTTATCGGCGCCCTGTCTGGCCATTTCCAGGGTTTTGTTGTCAATTTCTACAAGCCGTATCGCACTGTTGCCTCTGTTCTCTCCGGCTATGGCGAAGATGCGCTCTCCCAGGAAGGTCAGCGTTCTTAGATTGATGGTGTCCAAAGCTGAACGCCTTATCACGGCGCCCGATGCGGGGTTGAGGGAGAGTATGCGTCCCAAAGGAGAATCGCGCCGTATCAACTCCGCCGCGATAAGGCTGGAATCCGCACTTTCGCTCTGGTTTGCGGCTATGAGATCCTGCTGATCCCTGGCAATATCCTGCCGTTCCCGCTGGGCTTCTTCGGCCTTCTTTTCCGCAAGTTCCTCCTCCTTTCTTGCCTCTTCCCTCTCGTTTTGAAGGGCTGCTTCCCGTTTCTGTAATTCCTCTTCCTGCTTCCGCAAGGCTTCCTCGCGCGCCGCAGCCTCCTCAGTGTTCCGCTCGTTTTCGGCGGCATTGGCCCTGTTCCCGTCCGTATCCTCCCCGGGCCTTGCCTGTACAATCTGCTCTCCGGCCTCCCCGCCATCCCCGGTCTGTGCAAGTTCCTGCTTTGCCTCTTCAAGCTGCCGCCTTTCCTCGGCTAACTTTTTCTCTTCTTCAGCGATAGCTTCCTTTCTTACCGCCGCCCGCTGTTCGGCCTCTTCAGCCTCGTTTTCCTTAAACTCTACCATTTCTTTCCGCTGATCTATGCCCCGATCCTCATCCTTGCGCAGTTCGTCGATCACTTTGGGCTCGGTAAGCGGGCTTGAGTCTACGGCGCTCCTGGTCTGCGCGGCGCCCTGTCCCAGGGGGATAAGCATGAGCGTCTGGCCGGGCCATTCATCAAAACGTATGGAAAGGCCCGCCTTCTCCATGCTTAGATTGGCCGTAACCGGTGTTTTGTAACGCATGGAGAAATAGTCCCAATCACCGCGGTAAACGGCATTGTAAATTGTAATAAACTGGGCAAGCAGGGCGGCGTCCCTTTCCGAATATTCGTAGGCGCCTTCAAGATAGCCCTGAATGATAAGCCGCAAATTGCGTATATGATCAACGCCTACATCAACGCCCAGGCCCAGAATATCGGCGTCCAGTTTGTCTTCGTCTTCGCCGGAACTTGAATGAATGAAAAAGTACCGGTTGCTTCCGCCGGAGCGTTCCGCGCCGGCGTTCCGCGCACGCCCCAGAGTGTAGCCTATATCACGGATCTGAGCCCTGGTGTCGATACGCGCATGGGGCCCTTCGTAGTTGATAAAATTAATAGGGGCCTGGTTTTGTTCAAGCTCTTCGGAATTCACCTGTGCAAAAAGCATTCCGGGCAGGGGCAGAAGACCGGCAAAAAACATGAACAGGCACACCTTGAATACGTTCATAGTACACTCCCATACAAACAGTATATATATCATAATACATGGTGATAATAAAAACCATTGGTATAATCAGTTTTCTGTTCTATCTCCGCAGCGAATCAAGCTCTTTCTGAGCCTGATTGCGTACATTTACCGACATGGCTGAACCTGAAAGGGTAGTGAGCAGCCTGATCCCCGCATCGGCTAAGGGAGGGCCTGAAAAACGGCAGAGGGATCCGGCAGCGGAGGCTATTGCAATGAGAAGGCCGTCTTCACCGGTAAGTATGGGTATAACGATACCGGAACTAAAGGCCTTGATCGCCAGCCCTTCAGGATCAACCCCTATACGGCCTATAGCTTCCGCCGCGGCGGCTTTTATCACTACTTCCCTGTCCTGTGAAAATATATCCGCAAGGAAAGGCACGATTTCACGCGAGCCCAGGTAGGAGAGAAGCCGTATCGCTTCGGCTCGGCGGCTAACCTGTACCCGCACCCTGCCTCCACGGGGAAGATCGCGTGCAGCACCGGCTATACGCATCAGATAGGAGGTAAAGGTTTTTTCCGAGACCCCGACACGGCCTGCTTCTATCTCTTTCCGTATCATTTCAAACCGTATGCTCATCTCTCTTTCATTGAACAGGAAGTAATCGTCATTCCAAAGCGGGGGAAGAGAATCGGGATTGGCAAAGCGGTAGCTGCCTTCAGGTAAGGGCCCGTACAGCGATTGCCTGCGTACCCGCACCCGCTCCTCCAGACGGTATGCGTAGAGTATCCAATCTGTACCGCCTGAGTAGAGGATGCCCTCGTCGCTGAAAACCGGCGGGCTTGCCGCTCCTTTCAATTCCATAATCCAGAGCCGCCGCCCCTCTTCGGAGAACCCTGTAGCTCCCGATTTTGTAAGTACATAAATTCCCCGTTCATCCCACTGCATGACTATCCCCCCGCCGGCCTCTGTACCGCTCTGCGAGGAAACTTCCCCGCTTCTGATATGGCTTTCTCCTGTCCAGAGGAACTGGCCGCTGATTATATCCAGGAGGGTAACTCTGCCGTCGCCTAGGGTAAAGGCGGTCTTCCCGTCCCTGCTTGCAGCGTAGAGGAACTGCCCCGGCAGGGACGGCAGAGGAATGTTTCCCGTTTGGATGGATGTATCCGCCTTTTGGCCTTCGCCGTTCTCCTTTATATAGAGGAGTTCAAGGGCGCCGTTTCCATAAACCGCCAGTATTCGTTTATCTTCCCCTAACCGGACGGGAAGCGCGGATATAAGATTGGGGGCAAGCCGCCGCGCCCTGATCCTTCCCATAGGGTCTATGTTGAGCAGTTCCCCCCTTTCCATGACAACAATAAGACCGCCCTCCGCGTCAAGGCAGGGCGCCGCTATAGGCTGGGTATTAAGAGGGAACTCCCAAAGCCGGTAGCCTGCCGCTGTGTAGCATGAAATATTTCGGTCTGTTGTTACAAAAAGCCTCCCATCCCAGCCTGTGATAACAGGGGCGGTAAGCTGCCCGCCCGGATTTACCGCCCAAAGTTCCCTGCCCGCGCGGTTTACCGCGATAAGACGGCCGTTCGTTCTTCCGATATAGCAGGTGCCCTCCGGGGACCGGCTAAGGTAAGGGCGGAGGCGTCCGCGGGCATAGTAATCAAAGAGGAAGGTTCCCTCCCAGGAGTAAGCCTTGAGGTTGCCGCCGTCGCAGATAACGGCTACGGATCCGGCCTGCGCCTGGGGAATAGCGATAACCGATCCCCCCAGGGCTTCCCGCCAGAACGCTGTTATGTTCTGCCCCGGGGATCTGTCCGCCCCGCCTTGACCATCCTGGGCGGCAAGACCGTAAGCGAGAAAAAAAAACGCAAGAACATTTAGAGGTTTTAACATAATTCCCCCATATTCTGTTAATATACCGCAATTAAGAGAGGATTTTGAAGGGTATAATTTAAAAAAGCGCCGGTATGCTGAGATAAAATACGGCTGCCTTTATGCTAGCAGCCGCGGACACTTCGTGTCCGATTGCACTTGTGGATTTTTTGCATGAATATGCAAAAATTCACCAAAGCGCATAATTACAGGGGGCTTACAGAGACTCCGCCCGCTCCAATGCCTCCTCCAGGGTTTCCCTGACATTGCCGGCGCCGATCTCCTCGATAAAACCCGCCTTTTCCAGGGCTTTCCGGGGCTGGCTTCTTATCTCGCAGAGGATAAGTTCTATCTTCCCGCGCCGGCACTGGGTTAGAAAAGACTCCAGCGCGTTGATTCCCGTCGAATCAACGGCTGGAACATCCCGCATCCGTAATACGAAGGCGCTGGGCTTTTTTGCCACTCCCCGGAGGATATGCTGTAGGGTATCCGCCACTCCAAAAAAGAAAGGGCCGGTAATTTCGTAGACTTCAATATTTTTCGCGTGTTCCGGTACTTCCGAATCCCTTTCCGCGGGATTGCCGTAAACAATCTCCGTGCCGATACCCCGTGCACCGGGCTTGATGTCCGCCACTTCTATCATCCTGCGGAGGAAGAGGAATACCGCAAGCGCCACCCCTACCTCCACGGCAAAGGTTAGATCCACCAGGACGGTAAGTACAAAAGAGGTCAGGAGCACCACCGTATCGCTTTTAGGCGCCCGGCGGATGATACGGATAAACCGCCCCAGGTTGCTCATATCCCAGGATACCACCAAAAGCACCGCGGAGAGGCTTGAGAGGGGAATGGCCGATGCTAGGGGCGCTAAGAAGAGGATAAACAAGACTAGGGTGAGGGCGTGAATCATCCCCGCTACAGGACTTGTAGCGCCCGACTTAATGTTGGTAGCGGTACGGGCGATAGCCCCGGTCGCGGGTATGCCGCCAAAAAGGGCCCCCGCGATATTGCCTACGCCCTGAGCGACGAGTTCCATATTGGCGTTATGCCGGTCTCCGGTCATACCGTCGGCCACCACCGCGGAAAGGAGGGATTCAATCGCCGCAAGCAGGGCAATGGCCGCCGCGTCCCTAAACAGTCCCCTTACGGTGATCCAGCTTAGGGCGGGCAGGCTCGGCAGGGGGAGCGATTGGGGAATACCTCCGAACCGCGTTCCGATGGTTTCCACCGGCAGCGAGAGGAAGTAACAGATTAGGGTAGCCAGCACAACCCCCGCCGCCGCTCCGGGAATCCGGGGTATGAATTTGCGGACCAGAATGATCACCGTCATAGTGAAAAGCCCGATTCCCAGGGTGAGGGGCTGGATAGTGGAGAATGCCCGCCCGTATCCAATCCATATATCGATAAATTCAGGGGATCCTGCCGCTATGGAAAGACCGAAAAAATCCTTGATCTGCTGGGAAAAAATAAGGATGGCTATACCAGTGGTAAAACCTGTGGTAACCGGGTAGGGGATGAATTTGATGAAATGTCCGAGCCCCGAAAGGCCCATGAGGATGAGGATGATTCCCGCTAGGATACTGGCAATGATGAGTCCTTCCACCCCGTGTTGGGCTATCACCCCGTAGAGAATCACCACGAAAGCCCCGGTGGGCCCTCCGATCTGGTATTTACTGCCCCCAAGGAAGCTGATAAGAAAACCTGCCGTGACGGCGGTATAGAGCCCTTGGGCGGGCGTCCCGCCCGCTGCTATACTGAAGGCCATTGCCAAAGGCAGGGCCACTATCCCAACGGTGAGCCCTGCGATACAGTCCTTGCCAAAACGGGCCCAACTGTACCGTTCCCCCGCTTGTTTTGAAAAAAGCTCAAAGGTCCGGGGAATAAAATCCCTTATGGACACAAGTTTAATTGATGTCATGGATTCAAATATAAAATTTCTCTACTGTATAAATCAAGTTCGGTTGATGGCAGACTGTGGGACTTTGATATATTTTCGTATAAAAGTCATTGAACAACTACAAAAAGAATTCATCAAACCACTCAAAGCCGCCCCACGCAGGATACAATCAAAGCGTCTAAGGCAGAAACGGCGGTACGCGGGCAAAAACGCAAAGAGGAGGCCCAAAAAGGCCGTAAAAAGCACAAAGGCCCCCTTCCCCCGGCACAAATAATACGGGCGATAGTATTGGACAGGAAAGTTACCCAGGAGCTTGCTCCTGGGTTCTTCATTATCTGTACGATTGTGTTTATTCCAGGTTGAATAGCCTTGTTTCACCATCACTGTTGCAAGCCCGAAGTATGTTTTTTCTTAGGATTATGCCGGTGAACGGTTACGATTAAAGCATCAGTTATGTACAACTGGGTTTAAATTTCTTCTAAAACATAAAAATGGAATGCGGCTTTTTAAACAGGTATGTTAATGAAATACGTTATCCATACAGGATTCAAGTATATGAAGAAGATATAATATATGTAATAAAAGGTATTGAATAAAAATATAATAAACTTTAAAATAAATATAGGAAGATTAGGAGAATATAAAATGGGAATGCTCGGTGTATATATGGGAATTGAAGAAGAAGATTTACAAAAACTCATAAATATGGAAAACGATGATATTATTGAGACGTTGGAAGAATTAGAATGTGATATTTACAATATTGATAAATTATGGGACGGTTTACATTTTTTATTAACCGGAAACGCATCATCAAATTCCAGTGAAAATAATAAGTTAAGTGAAGCAATAGTTGGTATACATAATGTTAGTAAAGATGTGGATTTTATTACAAACATAATAAACAATGAATTACCAAAAATAATAAAAACACAGGAAAGTGTTAGTATAGATAAAGCAGAAGATATGGATTATATTTCATACATACAAAACAATGAATTGCCCGGAATAATAAAGGCAATGGAAGATGTTAATATAAATGAATTGAAAGAAACATTTGAACCATTGTTATTTAAAAAAAATAAAATTTATCCGAAAATTTGGGAAGAAAACAAAAAAGATATATTATTCGATGAATTAATACAAGAATTTAACGGGTTGTTGAATTTTTATAAACAATCTTTTGAAAAAGGACTAAACATAATATTTAGTATATATTAATATTTAATAAAATAATGGCGTACGCCCGTACTTTGCATAGGTTTGTTTACGCTTTTCTGCCTTTCGGCAGACAGGGCCTGACGGCGGCTCGGGTTGCGGTTTTGCCGGCCCTGGCCGCGAACCTTCGGTTCGATGCTTCGGACTAAAGTCCGCCGCAAAGCCCTTATTCGGGCCGCCAAAACGTCGTCAACAGTCGGAAAGTTATATGCAACCTGAAGTTTGGCCAAAAAGTATACCTACGACCCTTTAATTTACCTAATTCCTTATATTATAATGAATTACAAGATTTTAAAGCAGGTTGGGGCAAATATAGGTATACTTTGGCATACCTATATAAAATTCACTTAATTCTTTGCAGGATAAAGAATTATAGCCGTAGGTATACATTTTGTATATATTTTAGGATGCAATGGCGGCTAGCAGCCGCGGACACTCCGTGTCCGATTGCACTTGTGGATTTTTTGCATATTCATGCAAAAAATCCCGATCAATGGGCATGCTGTACTCTTCGATTATTCGGAGTTTGTATGGTATA
>JAISQR010000471.1 GCA_031274035.1 Treponema sp.
GAAAAGTACCGGGTTTTACCCCGTACAACCGTTTAAAAAGAACCGCCTTGGCATCCGCCGCCTTTTTCCCCTTTTCCATGCCGTCATTATATCATCCTCGCTGTTATTAAACAAGTCTATTCTGTTTTGCCCTGACGGCCCGTACCTCCCCCAGCCGTATACCGGCGGAAAGGCATAAGAGAAAAAATAAATAAAACTGATAGGATGAAAAATTCTCCGGCTTGAAAAGCCGGTCAAGTTCTTCCGTGGTAAAAATATCGGCCTTCCGGTAATTGGAAGCAAACCGCTGAAAGGCCGGTTTTGAAACCCGGCAATTATGCCACGGCGCTTCGTTGAAAACTTCTCCCAAAATTTCAAGGAACCGGTTTTTCCAGCCGCCGGACCGGTCAAGGCCGAAAAGGTAAGGCATTACCACATCCACGCCCAGGCTCATAATTCTTTTGGGTGGTGAGCCAGAAAGTATGATGAATAATTCCTTATAGTATAAAGACTTAGCGTTCATTCCTCCAGAACATGACTTTTTGAGAAGAGCATCAGGAAATCCTATTTCTTTATACTTATAAGGAAATAGGAATATTGACCGGAACGGACCGCATGCATGTTATAACGGTACCTACAATGTAATTCTATATAATATAAAGAGTTACGCATCATACTTTGTAGATCACCTCCACAAATGCTATACTTGGGTTGGGGGGTAGGGCGCAACGAAGTGCGCCCGTAGGGGGGCCGGAGAGCGGAGGCTGCGGTATGCGGAAAATGCCTGGAAACAGGCCCCCCTTCTGAATGCTTATATGCTATCTGATGAAAGAAGACGCCGGAGACCTTGACGCTTTTCGTTTGTACTGTAACAATGAGTTACCATGAAAAAGAGAGCGCTTATCAGCGTTTATAATAAAGAAGGTATTACCGATCTGGTTTCTTTTTTGCACGGCTCAGGCTGGGATATCCTTTCTACCGGGGGTACTTCCCGGCATTTGAAGGAAAACGGGATACCGGTTATTGATGTTGCTGATGTAACCGGTTTTCCCGAGTGTCTGGACGGACGTGTTAAAACCCTGCACCCCGCGGTACACGCGGGGATCCTTGCCCGCCGGGAACTTGAATCCCATAAACAAACCCTGGAAGACCTGCATATCAGCCCTATCGATCTTGTCTGTGTAAACCTTTACCCGTTTTTTGAAAAGGTACAAGCGGGGCTTCCCCTGGAAGAGACCGTTGAGTTTATCGACATAGGCGGGCCGGCTATGCTCCGCTCGGCCGCTAAGAATTACCGTGATGTGCTTGTCATTACCGATCCGGCGGATTATATCGAAGCGGCGGAGGGCGTCAAGGCGGGGAATATCACCCTTGAATTCCGTAGAAGGCTGGCGGGAAAAGTCTTTAATTTGACCTCCGCCTACGACGCGGCCGTTGCCCGCTATCTCCTGGATGAGCCGTATCCTGAGTACTGGTCCCTGCCGCTAAAAAAGGCGCGGAGCCTGCGTTACGGCGAGAACAGCCATCAAGCGGCGGCCCTATATGTCAACGCGGACAGGCCCGGCGGCATAGGCTGTATGGAACAGCTTCACGGCAAGGAATTAGGCTACAATAATATCCGCGATCTGGACCTGGCCTGGAAAGCGGCCTGCGCCTTTGGGTTCTACCCCCAGGGGGTCTCCGGCCCTGCCGCGCCGCCCCTGGGAGAGGGGGATTTGGAACGTGTGCTGCCGGAATTTTTGGGGTCAGCAAGAGGTCCGCGGGTTTGCTGCGCGGCGGTAAAGCACAATACCCCCTGCGGTATCAGCCTGGGTTCCAGCCTGGGCGAAGCCTATGCAAAGACCTTTGCCTGCGATCCTGTCTCGATCTTCGGCGGAATTGTGGCTAGCAACGTTCCCCTGGACGCGGATACCGCCGAAAAGCTCGGAGAGCTTTTCCTTGAAATTGTTGTCGCGCCGGATTTTGAAGAAGGCGCCCTTGCGATACTTAAAAAGAAAAAGAATCTCCGTATTATGAAAGCGTTGCGGGCGCCCCGGGAAACAAACGAGCTTATCGCGGTGGACGGCGGTGTTCTTGTCCAGGAAGCGGACCGGAAACTCCTTGAAAAATGGGAAACGGTTACGAAGGAAGCCCCCGACGCGGCTTATCTGCCGGATATGCTCTTTGGCATACGGGCTGTTGCCTGGATTAAGTCAAACGCTATCGCGGTGGTTAAGAACGAGGCCGCCGTAGGTATAGGCGGCGGACAGACCAACCGTATATGGGCCGCGGAACAGGCCCTTGCGCGCGCGGCCGCCGCCGTTGACACGGCGAATAAAGCCGCTTTTCCAGGGCCCTTTGCGGGCGAATGCGCGCGGGTACTTGCCAGCGACGCATTCTTTCCCTTCCCCGATGTTGTAGAAGCCGCGGCGGCGGCGGGGATCAAGGCCGTTATCCAGCCCGGAGGCTCCATCAACGACAAGGCTTCTATCGATGCCTGCGATAAACTCGGCATCGCCATGATCTTTACCGGTACGCGGCATTTTAAACACTGAGCCGTTTTTCTAAGAAAGCAAACGGCTTTAACCTGCCGTGATAAACGTATTGGAATACAATCATCCAATGTCAATAGGTTAAGCGTTAAGATGAATTGCAGAAGAACCGTCCAGGAGTTTGTGGGGCTTTGCCCAAAAATGGTATAAATATGAATATTTATACCATTTTATGCGCGAAGCCCCACAGGCTCCTAGAGAACAACATACCCAAGAGCCCGCTCACTGGTTCGCGGGGGAGCTTCAGGGCGAGGTTGTTGATTGACAATTCCTCCAAATGGCTCCACACTGGTAAATATATCCTATTTTATAAAGGAGCGCCCTATTATACGATTATGTAATTTAGCGTTTTGTAACGAATTACCCCCCCCCCCCCCCCCGATAGGTTTACTAGGAAATACCCGTCTTTCTAAGCAGAGCCAATTCCCGCCGCCAGGCGGCGCGGGTTTAGGCGGCTTCTCCTTTTTTGCGCCCCGCGGCACAGGGGGCATGGTATGAAAAGAATCTTGCCGCCCCTGTTTGCACTGCTCTTTATAGGCGCGGCCGCGGCGCAGAACGCTTCAAAGCTCACGCTGGCGGTTCTGCCCTTTTCAGGCGGCGCGGGAGAAGACGGCGATGCCATAGCCGAACTGTTCTCGTTTGTTCCCGAATTAACCACGATTTTTAGCCTTATACCCCGTACCAACATCAACCGGGCGATAGGCAGCGAACAGCGGTTCCAAATGGCATCCGGTATGACCGACCCCGATACCATTGCCAAGGTGGGTAACCAGCTTGGCGCCCAATATGTGGTTTCCGGCAATATTACCATGCTGGGGAACCAGAAACTGCTCGTCATCTCCATCCTCAACATAGAAGATCTGCGCCAGATAGCCGGGGACATACAGATCTACACCAATATCGAGGAGATACGCGGCAAGCTGCCCGGCATGGCGCGGAACATCGTTGCCGCGGTGCGCTTCAATGTATCGGGCCTGCCCAAGCTGGCGGTTACGCCGGTCCGGTTAAGCGGCGGCGCGGACCCGCGGGACGCGGACCTGCTGGCCCAGATACTGGCAATCAATATCATACGCAGCGGTAAGTACGCGGTGTACCCCCGTACCTCCGGCATTGAACAGGTGCAGGCGGAATACGACAACCAGCTCCGCGGGGCCGCGGAAGAAAACCAGGCGGAAATGTACCGCGGGGATAACCCGTACCTGGTCCTTTCCGTAACCGCGCGCAATCTGGGCAGTATTAATATGTTCAACGCGGCGGTACTCAATCTAATTACCGGTATTCAGGAGGGTCTGGGCAGGTCCGTGGAATATCAAAACCTGGACGACGGCATACGGGCTATGGAAACGCTTGCCCAGGAATTGACCGGCGTTGCGGATATTGAAGAGCCGCCGGAACCTAACCCTTCTACCCGTTTCCGCAGCGCGGGGCTGTCCTTTGGTTCATCCTTTGCCGCGCCCTGGTTCGTAGTTTCGGCGCACGGTACGCTGTCCCTGCTGTCCTATACCTTCCTGGAGTTTGGCCTGGACCTGGGCCTTGTTCACGGCTACGAGGGCTACGAGGGGGTAAGCTACTTTTCCTTGTATCCATTCGCCCGTTTTAACGGTTTTATGCCCTTTAGCCTGGGCGGTTGGTCCCTGATCGGCTATGGGGGCGCGGGTATGGGCCTTATGGCCGCGTTTTACCAGGATAGTACCCTGATAAGCCCCGCCCTGGATATAACGGCGGGGGTCCGCGCGGGAAAAAACCAGCATTATCTGGGCCTTGCCTGGACGGTCCGCACGAATTTTAAGGCGGTAAACCATAAACTAAGCGCCGGTTACAGCTACCGGTTCAACTGATCTTGAGGAGGAAACTATGATGAAAAAGATACTTGTTATAAATACCGTAATTTTATCCATTCTGCTTGCCGCGTGTTCCGTACCCCTGGAAGGGCCGGGGGTAAAACCGTTTGCGCCCTCGGCGCCTGTTCTAACCGCGGGCAGCGGCAGTTTACAGGTAAGCTGGAAAAAGGATGCCGTTGCCGAATCCTATAACCTGTACTACGGCACAACCCCGGCGCCGCCCGCTTCCCCCGCGCAGGCCGGTATAAACGGAACATCGGCAACTATCACCAATTTGGTCAATGATACGCCGTATTATGTATGGGTGCAGGCGGTAAACGCCCGCGGCGGTTCCCCTATGGGCGCATGGGCGCAGAAGACCCTTACCCTGGAAGCCCCGGAAACAGTGTCGTTAACACCGGAGGACGGCGCGTTAACCGTAAGCTGGGGCGCGTCCGATCTTGCGGATTCCTACAATGTGTACTGCCATACCGCCGGAACGCCGCCCGCCGACCCCGCGCGGACCGGCATTGCCGGCACAACAACAACGGTTACCGGTTTAAGTAACGGAACCGACTATTATGTCTGGGTGCAGGCGGTAAACGCGGGCGGCGTGTCGCCTTTAAGCGCGGCGGAATCGGTAAAGCTGCCGATACGGTTTTCCGCGGGTACCGCCGCGGAATTTTCCGCCGCGATAAGCGGTATCAATGAGGGCGGGAGCAATACATACCTTATTACCATAACGGGCAACTTTTCGGGCGGCCCCGTTACCTTTACCGCCGGAACGTCCAAAACAATAACCATTAAAGGGGATGCGTTGCCCCGTACCATTTCCAATTCAGGCAGTGCGGCGCTTTTCACGGTTCCCAATAATATAACCCTGGCGCTGGACGACAATATCATTCTGAACGGCAACGCCAAATCGTATTCGGGGGTGCGGGTAGACGGCGGGGCGCTGATCATGAAGGCAGGCTCAACCGTGAGCAACGCCTATGCGAACGGCGTGTATATCAACAACGGCAACTTTACGATGGAGGGCGGAACCATCATCGGAAATACTGCATCCTACTCCTCCTACGGCGGTGTGTATGTCTCTAGCGGCAGCTTTACGATGTCAGGAGGAACCATAAGCGGAAATACTGGCGGCGGCGTGTATGTCTCTAGCGGCAGTTTTACGATGTCAGGCGGTACTATAAGCGGAAATACTGCCCGCTCCTTCTCCTCCTACTCCTACTCCTACGGCGGCGGCGTGTATGTGGGCGGTACCTTCACGATGGAGGGCGGAACCATCAGCGGAAATATTGCATCCCCCTACTCCTACGGCGGCGGCGTGTGTGTGGGCAGCGGCGGCAGTTTCGTCAAGAACGGCGGCGGTACGATTGACGCTAACAATTCGGCAAGTTATGGAAATGTTGCATACATTTCCAGCGGCAATAAAAAACGCGACGCGGAGGCGGGGCCGGGGGATAATCTGAACAGCGCCCTGCCGGGCAGCGCGGGCGGCTGGGAATAGGCGCGGCTCCGGCCTTACACAGGTTTAACCGGTACGACATATCTTCAGGCCGCCGCCGGTCAGTGTAAGGAGGCAAAGGACGCTCAATGAGCCTCCGCGGGACAAGCCTCAAGCAAGCGCGAACCATCGAACCAAAGGTTCGCGGTTCGATGGTTCGCGCTTGCGGTTAAATTCTTCCTAAAAGATAGGTAATCAATCATCGAATTATGGGTCAAGTTTAGCCGCTCTGCGCTAAACTTGACCCAAATTTGGGTATTTTCGCGGTACTTGAAGGTAGTATACTGGACCTTTTTCGTGTCTTTTCGCGCCTTTAGCGGTTGAATTTCTTAAAAAGTAAAATTGCTGTCCTGAATACTCCGGCCGTGTTTCGCTATAGAATCTGTTCAAAATTCGGTATAAATTTTTTTAAGCGGTTATTTACCGCAACTTTAATCGAAACCGTATTGCCGAAGAATATCAAATATGGATATATTAAAATTAAGTATTACGGCGCTTGCCGATTGGAAGCGGAAAGGTTGGCGTTTGAACTAACCCAATGGAATCTAAGGAGGATTGTTTATGAAGAAGTATGTCTGCGAAATATGCGGTTATATCTACGATCCGGCGCAGGGCGACAGCGGCGCCGGCGTCAAGCCGGGTACAGCCTTTGAGAACGTGCCCGATGATTGGGTTTGCCCTGCCTGCGGGGTAGGTAAAGATCAGTTCTCGCCCGCGGTTTAAGGTAAGTTATGCTATCCAGGGAAGATTTTATTTTCACTATCGGTTACGACGGGCCCTTAGCGGTGGTTGATAGCCAGGCTAAACGTAATTATGGAAAACTTTCTACAAGGGAATTAGCCGAAAAGGGCTTTTTCAGGGCAGCCTATGCTTCCGCCGTCTACTCAAAGGAGCCGTCCGATCTGGAAGCCGTAGTTGCCGCCTATAATAAAGCCGCCGGAACTTCCTACACGGTAAATTCCGGCCTGGACCGCCTTTTCGGTGTTTTTCCTATAGACGTTCAGCGCGCTATGATCTTGTAGAAATGGCAACAATTCAAGTACACGCGATTTTTAAGCGCGTTTAACAAATGGGCGCCGCCTGTAGACCAGCGGTTTTACTTTTAACCGCGAAAAACACGAAAAGAAAACATAGGAGGGGCGCAAAGGACGCTCAATAAAGCATGCGAAAGCACGTCTTTCCAATTAAGGCGGCACAGCGTAAGGCCCAATCAACAACCTCGCCCTTCAGGGCGAGGTTGTTGTTCTCAAGAAGCGGTTGCACTCAGGGGTTTAATACCTCGAACCTTTGGTTCGAGGGGAGCGGGCTCTTGGGTATTTTCGCGCCTTTAGCGGTTGAATTTCTTAAAAGTAAAATTGCCGCCTGTAGACATCCCTATCTTGACTCGATGGCTGTAAATCTTTTTACTTATTATAAAGACCTTGTTTCGGCAGGGTTTTACCATTTTGGAGGAAAAGTTTATGAAAAAGCTGCTTTTAGCAGGTATGTTAACGGTTGCCATTACGGCAATCACCTTTGCAAGCGGACAAAGGGCCGCGGGCGGTTCCACGGCGGAGGGGACGGTAAATCTTTCGGTCTATATGCAGTTGGACTTGGCCAATCCCCAATACGAATACTGGCCCGTAACCCTTGACGCGTTTGCCAAAAAGTACCCTAATATCAAACTGGAATTTGAATACACGTCCGGCGAACAGTTCCACGACAAATTTCAGGCTATGGCCGCCGCCGGGGATATCCCCGACCTTTTTACCACCTACGCGGGCGCCCGTTCAAGCTATATCCTGAACCGCGGCATGGTAAAGGATCTGCGCCCCTATCTGACGGACGCGTTCAAGGCCAACTACAGCGCGGGCATTTGGGGTCCCCAGGGACCTAACGGGGAGATTTACATTATTTCTCCCAACATGGCCGTCTGTACGGCGATCTACGTCAACACAAAACTTCAGAAAGAACTGGGGCTTGCTATGCCCGCAACCCTGGACGAGATGATTGCCCAGGTTCCGGCCATCCGCTCCGCGGGTTATACTCCCCTGATGTTTGGGAACAAGGGGGTTTGGCAGGCCCAATCCCTGCTCCTCTCTATGCTGGTTGATCGCATGGGCGGAACCGCATGGTTCGACCGCGCCAGGGCGGGAACCGCGAAATTCACCGATCCCGCCTTTGTGAACGCTCTTGCCATAATCAAGCGCATGGTGGACACCCAGCTTTTCCCCAGCGGCGTAAACCAGCTTGAAGGCCCCGAAGCCTGGGGCGATTTTGTCCAGGGTAAGTCCGTGTACCTTCTGGACGCGGGGTGGCGCATATCAGCGCTCAAAGCGGCCGCGGCCCCGGAAGATTATGCCCAGTACGCGGTGATAGCCTTCCCCTCCATTGCCGGTGAAGTAACCAAAGGTTCCAGCGCGGCGACCCTGGGCGAAGCCCTTGCCATGAACGCCAGGCTCACCGGGGCTAAAGCCGACGCCGCCTGGAAATTCCTCAGCTTTATCTATGGTCAGGAAGGTTCAGACATTCTTATGAAATATGGTACGGCGCCTACCTACAAACTGGATTATACTCAGTATAACCTGGATAACCTTAACCGGCAATACATTGACTTGATTAACTCCCAGTCTATGGGCTATGTCATTGACGCGGTAATGGACGGCGAAGGGGTGAACAATCTGCTTAACCCCGGCATTCAGGCGGTTATGATGGGAACCAAAACCCCGGAGGGCCTTGCTGCCGAATACGAAGCCTGGGTTGCGGCCAACGATTCAAACCGCAAGAGATAAGGTTATAAGCGGAGAGGACAATGAGTTTGCCGCGCTCCGCGCATAAGGCGAAGAAGGTTTTGATACAAAACGTTGTTTTCTTTCTTAATCTTCGCCGCTTAGTATAATGAAGAACTAGGAGCAAACTCCCATCGAACCTCCGATTAACGCGGCTCCTGGGTATCTTTGTTGGATAGGAAATTGCGGACTTTCGGTCCGATTGTACTCTCCCCCGCGAACCCTCTCCCGCGAACCGGTGAGCGGGTTCTTGGGTATACACCCTTCGCATACAATCAAAGGTTTCCGTCCTCTGCTGTTTCATGTAAAAAGGGGTTGCCGTATGGGCTGCAAACAATCAAAAAAGATAAGTTATTACTGTTTCATTTTGCCCGCTTTTATCGTTTTTATCAGTGTGATCATCTTTCCCCTGGGCTTCAGTTTTGTTCTGGGATTTACCCAATGGAAGGGGTACGGCGAAATGCGGTTTGCCGGCCTGGACAACTATATCAGGATGTTTACCGATCCGGTGTTTTATATCGGCGTCCGCAACAACATTATGATTGTGCTGGTGTCCGTGTTCGGTCAGATTCCCCTGGGGCTGCTGCTTGCCTATATGCTGCACCGCAAAATGGTTAAGAAGGCCGATCTCTTTGAGGTGTTGATCTTTCTTCCCATCACCATTTCTTCGGTGATTGTCGCACAGCTCTGGAACCGTATTTTTTCACCGGTGGGGATTTTTACCGCGATGATCCGGGCCCTTACCGGAAACCGGGAATACATTATGAGTATCGTAGAAAACAAGGGCCTGGCTATTGTGCCTATTATGTTTGTATTACTCTGGCAGCAAACAAGCCTTTTTATGGTAATATTTCTTGCGAACCTGCAACGCGTCCCCCATTCGGTTATCGAGGCCGCCCAGCTTGAGGGGGCGCGGGAGGGAAGCATCTTTTTCAGAATTATCACCCCGATGATGGGGCATGTCATCTTTATCAATTCGGTGCTTGCCATTTCCGGCAGTTTCAAGAGCTTTGACCTGGTATATTCCATGACCGGCGGCGGCCCGGCCCATTACACAGAGGTTATTGCCGTGTATATGTATAACACCACTTTTGTCCATCAGAATTATGGATACGGCAGCGCCCTGTCCATTATTATTATCATATTTATCGTCCTTTCGTTATTGCTTGCCCGGACAGTGTCGAAAGTGTTAAAGGTTGAATAGGCTATGGATACTGAATCCCTGTTACGCGGCGCCCCTCTGAGGTGGCGCTGCTGCGCGTATCTTTTAATGCTGGGTTTTGCGGTCCTCACAGTTTTCCCCTTGGTCTGGCTGGCCTATTCCTCGTTAAAGCCCCATGCTGAAATCATCCAGAATCCCCTGGGCTTGCCGCGGCATCCGTCCTTTGACAATTATATCCGGGCCTGGTCTATGGGAGGGCTGGGGGTTTCCCTGCTGAACAGCTTTATCTACACCGTTACCGCCACCCTTTCGACCCTATTCCTTGCCCTGGCCGCGGCCTTCGGCATTACCAAATTTCCCTTTAAAAGCAAGTCTTTTTTTACCGCCGCGTTTGCCGTGGGTCTGATGATTACCGTTCACGCGGTGATCATCCCTTTGTTCCTGGTAGAAGTGAAAATCGGCATCATCAACCGG
This sequence comes from Treponema sp., assembly GCA_031274035.1. Classification (GTDB taxonomy): domain Bacteria; phylum Spirochaetota; class Spirochaetia; order Treponematales; family Breznakiellaceae; genus JAISNI01. The sequence goes on from JAISQR010000471.1 coordinate 10,245, forward strand.
CGTATCGGCGTTATCTTACCTTACATCGCCTTTGATCTTCCCATGTCGGTGATGATTGCCATTTCCTATGTCAAGGGGATCCCCGACGCGCTCATTGAATCCGCGGAAATTGACGGCGCCAAATACCGTACCGTGTTTTGGCGGATGATCCTGCCCCTGTCCGCGCCGGTAATCGCCACCATGGTGATCCTGTCATTCCTGCGGCACTGGAACGAATTCCTCTTTGTGTTTATCTTTACTACCAAGACCGCGCTCAAAAGTCTTCCCGTGGCCATTACCCAATTCGCCGGCAGGCAGAATATCGAATACGGGCTGCAATATGCCTCCCTGGTTATCGGCATACTGCCGATGATCGTGTTTTATTTCTTTTTCCATGCCCAGCTTATCAAGGGATTCGGAGAAGGCTCATTAAAAGAATGAAGATAAGGAACCACTATGCGTATATTAATTGGCGGCATGAATCATGAATCTAACACCTTTAACCCCATTATTACCGGGGCGGAGGATTTTGTTGTTTTTTACGGCGAAGAAATGCTCACAGGGGGACGCCTGCCGTATTATTCGTCCACCGGCATCATCACAGCCTTAGAGGAAGCGGGCTGCGATCTCGTACCGGTACTGCTTGCACGGGCAGTGCCCAACGGGGTTGTATCCGCGTCGTTTTACGGCCGCCTAAAGGCGGAATTTGTCCTAAGAACCAGGGACGCGCTGGCTTCCGGTCCCATTCACGGTGTATGCCTTGCGCTCCACGGTTCCATGAAGGTTGAAGCCCTGGGATGCGCCGAAGGGGACCTTCTTACGGCGTTGCGGGAACTGCTGCCGGATGTCCCTTTTACGGCTGCCCTGGATATGCACGCCACGATTACCCCGGAAATGCTCCAGCGGGTTGACGGTTTTGTGGGATACAAGACCGCCCCTCACATTGACTGCGCGGAAACCGGCGCCCATGCCGCCCGGATGCTCCTCCACGCGCTGAAAACCGGCGCAAAGCTCCATACGGCCTATCGCCGGATACCGATGCTTATTGCCGGGGAAAAGTCTGAATCCGAGGCGGAGCCGATGCGTTCCCTCATCGAGGAATGCCGCCGTCTTGAACGGCAGCCGGGTATTGAGGCGGCTTCGTTTCTTTTGGGTTTTCCCTGGGCGGATGATGAACACAATGGGGTTTCCGTCCTGGTTACAAGCCTCGCTGCCGGGGAGACCGCGGATGCGGGCGAAGCGGAAAAAGGCGCCGCGGCAGGCGCCGCCGCCTTAGCGGAATCCTTTTGGCGCCGGCGGAAAGATTTTGTTTTCCGCAGCGAATGGTACGATTCCCGGCGCGCCCTGGAATGCGCTTATCAGGGGGTATTGGAAAAAAAAGAGCGCCCTGTCTTTATTTCCGATTCCGGGGACAATCCCACCGCCGGCGCCGCGGGAGACGCCACGGAACTGCTGGAGGGGATTATCGAAACCATGGACCAGGCGGACAAGCTGCCGGCGCCCCTGTTGTACAGCGGCTTCTACGACGCGGCGGCGGCGGCGGCCTGTATCAAGGCAGGGATCGGCGCAACCCTTGACATCACCGTCGGGGGCAACTGGGACCGGGTGAACGGTAAAAAAATCCCCCTAACCGTAACGGTAAAAAACACGGTACAGGGCTTCGGCCCTTTTAAGGCGGATCTGGTACTGGCGTCCCACCGAAACCTGCTCATAACCTTGACCTCAAAACATATCGGCTTTGGGGACGGCAAGCTGCTCCCCGCGCTGGGTGTAAACGCCGCGGACTATGCGCTGGTGATCGTAAAGCTCGGCTATCTGGAACCCTGCTTCCGCGCTATCGCGGCCCGGGCCGTCATGGCAACCACTAAAGGCTGTTCCAATGAGGTTCTTGAAACTATTCCCTATCAAAAAGTCCGCCGTCCTCTGTATCCGCTGGACCCGGACATGGTATGGAACTCCGGCTTTTTTCCGGAGGGCGCGGGAAAAAAAGCGGTCGATAGATAAATTTTTGATGCCTAGGAGTTTGTGGGGCTTTGCCCAAAAATCGTATAAATTTGCAATTTATTGCAAATTTATACCTTGCAAACTCCCATCGAACCATCGAACCACAGGTTCGCGGTTCGCGGAGCCCCGT